>NZ_JBFULH010000209.1:0-7176 GCF_056400445.1 Pseudomonas sp. P5_B2
GTCCCACACACCGTTCACCACCACGGCCGGGTCCAGATCACGGAGCACGGTGCGGATGTTTTTGGCCAATTGGCGGATGAAACGCATCCGTACCGGGCGGCTCTTGATGGTGATCTCTGGAAAGACTTTTACGATTAGTTTCATGAAAACAGCGCGCGCTGGGCCAGCCGAAAAAGGGGGGCGCGGATTATAGCGGAAATTGCTCAAGGTTTAACCAGTTAATATGCAGAAGGTTTTGCGCGCACCAAAACAGGTCATTTACGGAATCTTGCGCAACATTGTAGGGCGCGATTTCCCGTCTAAAAATCGTTTGTACCTTTATAAGCGTGAAATTGGGGCAAAAAATCCATGGTGGGGCACTGGCATGCAATTTGCTCCCTTGTGAGGCAGGTTGCCTTGGCAGAGTATTCGCGCCGGCATCACCCACATTCCAAGGGCATCCACTACTAAGCCCGAAGCCACCCGGAGGACACTATGTCGAAGTCGGTTCAACTCATCAAAGATCATGACGTCAAATGGATTGATCTGCGCTTCACGGACACCAAAGGCACTCAGCACCACGTGACCATGCCGGCTCGCGATGCGCTGGATGACGCTTTCTTCGAAGAAGGCAAAATGTTCGACGGCTCCTCCATCGCTGGCTGGAAAGGCATCGAAGCCTCCGACATGATCTTGCTGCCGGACGACAGCACTGCCGTCCTCGACCCGTTCACCGAAGACCCAACGCTGATTCTGGTCTGCAACGTGATCGATCCTTCGACCATGCAAGGCTATGACCGTGACCCACGCGCCATCGCCCACCGCGCCGAGGAATACCTGAAGTCGACCGGTATCGGCGACACCGTATTCGTAGGTCCAGAGCCAGAATTCTTCATCTTCGATCAAGTGAAGTTCAAGTCCGACATCTCCGGCTCGATGTTCAAAATCTTCTCCGAACAAGGTTCGTGGATGTCCGACCAGGACATCGAAGGCGGCAACCACGGTCACCGTCCAGGCATCAAAGGCGGCTACTTCCCGGTTCCACCGTTCGACCATGACCACGAAATCCGTACCTCCATGTGCAACGCCATGGAAGAAATGGGCCTGGTCATCGAAGTTCACCACCACGAAGTGGCGACTGCCGGCCAGAACGAAATCGGCGTGAAGTTCAACACCCTGGTTGCCAAGGCTGACGAAGTTCAGACCCTGAAGTACTGCGTACACAACGTAGCTGTCGCTTACGGCCGCACCGCGACCTTCATGCCTAAGCCTCTGTACGGCGACAACGGCTCGGGTATGCACGTTCACCTGTCCATCGCCAAAGATGGCAAGAACACCTTCGCTGGCGAAGGCTATGCCGGCCTGTCCGACACCGCTCTGTACTTCATCGGCGGCATCATCAAGCACGGTAAGGCCCTGAACGGCTTCACCAACCCGTCGACCAACTCCTACAAGCGTCTGGTCCCAGGTTTCGAAGCTCCAGTAATGCTGGCCTACTCGGCTCGCAACCGTTCCGCTTCGATCCGTATTCCTTACGTGTCCAGCCCTCGCGCTCGCCGTATCGAAGCTCGCTTCCCGGATCCGGCAGCCAACCCGTACCTGGCCTTCGCAGCCTTGGTAATGGCTGGCCTGGACGGTATCCAGAACAAGATCCACCCTGGCGACGCAGCTGACAAAAACCTGTACGACCTGCCGCCTGAAGAGGCGAAAGAGATCCCACAAGTTTGCGGCAGCCTGAAAGAAGCCCTGGAAGAGCTGGATAAAGGTCGTGCGTTCCTGACCAAAGGCGGCGTTTTCAGCGACGACTTCATCGACGCTTACATCGCTCTGAAAAGCGAAGAAGAAATCAAGGTTCGTACCTTCGTACACCCACTGGAATATGAGCTGTACTACAGCTGCTGATCCGGTAGCGCTGCGGCACGCGGCGTGACAAAAAAGAGGCCTTCTTCGGAAGGCCTTTTTTGTGCAGGCGTTTTCACACCCAATGAATATCCATTGTGGGAGCGGGCTTGCTCGCGAATGCGGTTTCTCATTCAAAATAGATGTTGCTGACACACCGCCTTCGCCGGCAAGCCGGTCTCGCTCCCACAGGGTTTTGGGGTGTTTGCGGGAGTTTGGTAATTCATGCCCAAATGTTAACGCCTTGGGCCAACCCTGTTCCCTGACCTATGCTGCACCCCAACGCTTTCGTTTCCGGTCGATTTTATGCGTCGTGGTTTCCTTCTGATGTGGCTGCTGATCGCCCTGCCCGCCGCAGCGCAGATCTATAAATACACCGACGCCGATGGCAACACCGCCTACAGCAATCAACCACCCGATGGCGTGCCGACACAGCCGGTTGAGTTGCCGCCGCTGAATAGCGTAGAAACCCTGCCACCTCCCACCCCCTCCTCCGAAAGCCCCCTTCATGAGCCGTCACACAGCGCCTATGAGGTGCTGCAGCTGACTGGACTGCCCACCGGGGAAGCCCTGCGTGCCAACAACGGCACCTTCACCGTCAGCGTCCTGATCAAGCCTCGTTTGCAAGCGCCGCACCTGTTGCGATTGCTGCTCGATGGCCAACCGTACGGGCAGTCGAGCAATGTGCCCATCCTGCAACTGGTGAACATCGACCGTGGCGAACACAACCTGGCGGTGCAGGTGATCAATGGCGAGAACGTCCTTCAGCAAAGTCCAACCGTGACGTTCACTTTGCAAAGGGTGCATAAGCGATGAGGCTGTGGCTGCCGAGTAAACATCGACCGTGGCAGTCACAATCCGCCCGTTGAGCGTCGACTACGGTCACGACCGGAATACCCGCTCACAGATACACCGCAAGAGCAGAAACATCCTTTCTCGCGTTTGTTCTAACGTCGTTCAGCTTTGCGCACTACATTGGTGCGATAGGTTGCACCGTACCCATACCGCAACCCATTTTGGTTCGAAAGTACCCGCGAAAACTGGCAGAACGCGACGCAAACGAGCGTGAAACGTCCGTTTCAGGCCTTAAACGCTTCTTTTCGGAGCCTTGGTTTGGTTTTTGCATTTTCCTTGTATCGGCGCGTTATTCACGCGCATGCCCTGCTCCAAAAGAGGTCCTAATGACCATCAGCGACGCACTGCATCGACTATTACTCGACAACTTGACCACCGCTACCATTCTGCTCGACGCCGAATTGCGCCTTGAGTACATGAACCCGGCGGCAGAGATGCTGCTGGCCATCAGCGGTCAGCGCAGCCACGGGCAGTTCATCAGCGAGTTGTTCACCGAATCCACCGAAGCGCTGAACTCCCTGCGTCAGGCAGTCGAGCACGCGCACCCGTTCACCAAGCGCGAAGCAATGCTCACCGCCCTCACCGGCCAGACCCTGACCGTCGACTACGCGGTAACACCGATCCTGGTCAACGGCGGCACGATGCTGTTGCTGGAAGTCCATCCCCGTGACCGTTTGCTGCGGATCACCAAGGAAGAGGCGCAGTTGTCGAAGCAGGAAACCAGCAAGATGCTGGTGCGCGGTCTCGCCCACGAGATCAAGAATCCGCTGGGTGGGATTCGTGGCGCCGCACAATTGCTCGCCCGCGAGCTGCCGGAAGAAAGCTTGCGCGATTACACCAACGTAATCATTGAAGAAGCCGACCGCCTGCGAAACCTCGTCGACCGCATGCTCGGCTCGAACAAGTTGCCGTCGCTGGCCATGTGCAACATCCACGAGGTGCTGGAACGTGTCTGCCAACTGGTGTCAGCGGAAAGCCAGGGCTGCATCACCTTGGTGCGCGACTACGACCCCAGCATTCCCGACGTGTTGATCGACCGCGAACAAATGATTCAGGCGGTACTGAACATCGTGCGCAACGCGATGCAAGCCATCAGCAGCCAGAACGAACTGCGCCTGGGTCGCATCAGCCTGCGTACCCGCGCCATGCGCCAATTCACCATCGGCCACGTGCGCCATCGCCTGGTGACCAAGATCGAAATCATCGACAACGGTCCAGGCATTCCTGCAGAACTCCAGGAAACCATTTTCTTCCCCATGGTCAGCGGTCGTCCGGACGGTACCGGACTGGGCTTGGCCATTACCCAGAACATCATCAGCCAGCACCAGGGCTTGATCGAATGTGACAGCCACCCAGGCCACACCACTTTCTCGATCTTTCTGCCCCTGGAACAAGGAGCCACATCGACATGAGCCGTAGTGAAACCGTGTGGATCGTCGATGACGACCGTTCTATCCGTTGGGTCCTGGAAAAAGCCTTGCAGCAGGAAGGCATGACCACGCAAAGCTTCGACAGCGCCGATGGCGTGATGAGCCGCCTGGCGCGCCAGCAGCCCGACGTGATCATCTCTGACATCCGCATGCCGGGCGCCAGCGGCCTGGAGCTTTTGGCACGGATTCGCGAACAGCACCCGAGGTTGCCGGTCATCATCATGACGGCTCACTCCGACCTGGACAGCGCTGTCGCGTCCTATCAGGGTGGCGCGTTTGAATACCTGCCCAAGCCGTTCGATGTCGATGAAGCGGTCTCTCTGGTCAAGCGCGCTAACCAGCACGCCCAGGAGCAGCAAGGCCTGGAAGTCCCGGTCGCTCTGACCCGTACGCCGGAAATCATCGGTGAAGCACCGGCGATGCAGGAAGTGTTTCGCGCCATCGGGCGCTTGAGCCACTCCAACATCACCGTGCTGATCAATGGCGAATCCGGGACCGGCAAAGAGCTGGTGGCCCACGCCCTGCACCGTCACAGCCCACGGGCGGCGTCGCCGTTCATCGCCCTGAACATGGCGGCGATTCCAAAAGACTTGATGGAATCCGAGCTGTTCGGCCATGAGAAAGGCGCATTCACCGGCGCCGCCAACCTGCGTCGTGGACGATTCGAACAGGCGGACGGCGGCACGCTGTTCCTTGACGAAATCGGCGACATGCCGGCCGATACGCAAACCCGTTTGTTGCGGGTATTGGCCGACGGCGAGTTCTATCGCGTTGGCGGCCATGTGCCGGTGAAGGTCGATGTGCGCATCATTGCCGCAACGCACCAGAACCTGGAAACCCTGGTGCACGCCGGGAAATTCCGTGAAGACTTGTTCCACCGCCTCAACGTGATCCGCATCCACATTCCGCGCCTGTCGGACCGTCGCGAAGACATCCCGACCCTGGCCAAGCACTTCCTTGCCCGTGCCGCGCAAGAACTGGCGGTCGAGCCGAAGTTGCTGAAAAGCGAAACCGAGGAATACCTGAAGAACCTGCCGTGGGGCGGCAACGTGCGCCAGCTGGAGAACACCTGCCGCTGGATCACGGTGATGGCTTCGGGTCGCGAAGTGCACATCAGTGACCTGCCGCCAGAGCTGCTGAGCCTGCCACAGGATTCGGCCCCGGTGACCAACTGGGAGCAAGCGCTGCGCCAGTGGGCCGATCAAGCGTTGGCGCGTGGGCAGTCGAGCCTGCTGGACAGCGCTGTGCCGGCTTTCGAGCGGATTATGATCGAGACTGCACTCAAACACACCGCCGGCCGCCGTCGCGATGCTGCGGTCTTGCTGGGTTGGGGGCGTAATACCCTGACGCGCAAGATCAAGGAATTGGGGATGAAAGTGGATGGCGGGGATGATGAAGAGGGGGATGAGAGCTAAGTAGCTGTTAGTTTTCTGCTGACTGTCAGATCCAATCGCGGGCAAGCCCGCTCCCACAGGTTTAGTGCCAAGCCCGTCTTTTGCGGCTGACATAGGACCAATGTGGGAGCGGGCTTGCTCGCGAATGGGCCAGCACATCCAATAAAGATTTGACTGACCCACCGCTTTCGCGAGCAAGTCGAAATCGTCGCACCGCCGCTCCCACATTTTGAGCTTCGTGCACCGACTGAATGCACCGTGAACCGCAATCGCGCACAAATGCACATTCAATACCCTGCCTGCATTCGCAATCGAACCCCTAATGAAAAAACACGAAAGCCCCGAAATACGGGGCCTCTGGCGTTTTAGCGCGTTTTTTGTACCAAGTTGTTAAAACATGGCACGCCCCCTGCAATAGTCCATTCAGTGATTCAGTTCACTACCCGGTTTCGGGGACCTTGGTACAGGCAGGCCGGGGATTCCCCTCTTTACATCGGGCTCACACCGCTCACGCGACGAGCCCACCCTGTTTTGGGGCCCTTGATACAGGCAGGTCAGGGGTTCCTTCTTTACACCGGGCTCACATCGCAATGCGTGAGCCCCGCCGTTTTGGGAGCCTTGGTACAGGCAGGCCGGGGATTCCCTCTTTTATTGCTACCGGAGATGGATCTCCAGCCGCCAGCGGTCATCAACCTCACTACCGGCCCATTCGCCTTGCAGTGGCCGGGCCGCTACCACCGACAGCAACAACCCCCCATCACTCAAACGCACCCGCCAGTTGACGCTCTTGTCGTTGAGCTTGAGCTGACCTTTCTGCGCATTTCCTTCAGCCTCGAACAGCAATGCGAGGCTACCATCCACAAACTCGCCGTGGCTCTTGGGTTCGTTGTTGAACCACACCACCAATCCGTCGCTTGTGACCTCGATTTGCTGCAAAACAGTTGGATCAGGCGCGGTCAGGCGACCGATCATCAGCCCCACCATCATCCCGACAATCGCCAGTGAGCCGAGCACTCGCGGGAATAGTTTCGAACGAGGGTCCTTTGGCGGCGTAGAATGCCCGTCATCTTTACCTTCGGAGCCGTGCATGTTTCACRTCATCCTTTTTCAACCAGAAATTCCGCCGAATACCGGCAACGTTATCAGGCTGTGTGCCAACAGTGGCTGCCACCTGCATTTGATCGAGCCGCTGGGCTTCGAGATGGATGACAAGCGCCTGCGGCGGGCCGGCCTCGACTACCACGAGTATGCCACCCTGCAACGCCACGCCGATCTCGCCAGTTGCCTGGAGAGCCTTGGCCATCCCCGGTTGTTCGCTTTCACCACCAAGGGCTCGCGACCGTTCCACGATGCCAGTTTCGCCGAGGGCGATGCCTTCCTGTTCGGCCCGGAAAGCCGCGGCCTGCCGGCTGAAGTGCTCGACGCCCTGCCCGGCGAACAACGCCTGCGCTTGCCGATGCGTGAAGGCTGCCGCAGCCTGAACCTGTCAAACACCGTCGCGGTTGCCGTGTACGAAGGCTGGCGTCAGCTGGGCTTTAAATAACAGCGCATAACAAATGTGGGAGCGGGCTTGCTCGCGAATGGGCCATAACATTCAACATATTCGTTGACTGTTACAC
>NZ_JBFULH010000210.1:0-7160 GCF_056400445.1 Pseudomonas sp. P5_B2
GCTAGCTAAGGTCCTCAGACGCATGCCTGTTTTTTCTGCAGCAGGGTCTTCGATGAGTTGAAATATGCGAGCTGGAGGTATCAGGGGAATAATATTTTCCTCCAGGCAACCTTGTTCCCATTGGAAGAGGAGATTGCCCATTCGATGCCTTAGCGTTCGCCAGCGTCCCTCGCACCGACCTTCAAAATCCGCGAAACCAGCAAATTTTAAACCGCCTGAAGACAGCGCCTCCAATAGACTTAAAACATTATCGTTCCCAGTCGCGTCGCTGATGTAAATACCATGATCGCGCCACTCCGGCACGTACCTATCCAATAGAGCTGCCAGGAAACCTACCTCTGTTGCGCCCTCTGCAACAATTGTAAGCCTGGATAGGAACGTCTCTGGGTCTGCCGATTGGTGCCGCTCAACTTTATCCCGAGGTAAGGCGCCAATCCTACCGGTCGAATCAATGTACCAAAGGGAAGCGGGTCCTGAGGCACTGACAACCGTGGAGCTGTGGGTCGTGACAAATGCTTGGCCTGCGCCTTCGATTAGCGTCTTCATCAGCTGTCGCTGTCGGTAGGGCTCCAACCCGCGCTCTAGCTCATCTAAGACTGTGATCGGATGGCCTTCCTGCAGGGAGTCAGCAATAGCCAACGCAGCTAATCGCCGAGTTCCCGATCCCCAACTGATTAGGGGAAGAGCGATTCCGTTTTTATCTGAAGTCAAGCCGACCAGTGCGTTGACCGACACTCCCGCATTGCCAACAAATGCCAGGCCTAACTCGGTTGGTAGCGATCTAAGCCCAAACAACTCGTCCAGTGCATCTAACTTTTCTCTGGCTGGCTGATCCAGATGTTGCTCAATTTGGTCAGACGCGATCTCTCTGCCGAGGCGTGCGCGCAGCCCTCGGTCAGCGAGCAGCCTGTCCAAACCGGCGCCGTACACCAGACGCAAATCGCGGTCGCTGCGATCATCTCCAGAGAGTTTAACGACCCCGATGGATCGACGAAGAGCCACTGACATCGAAACACAGGTGCCATCCGGCTGAGCTATTTCAAACGCCAGCTCCAGCTCAGCGGTACCCCTGACTCTTAACTTGTATACGGCCGGTCGGGGTGCTTGCTCAATATCTTCAGCAACTTCAGGGAGGACGGCATTGCTGCCATCCCATTCCCAAGGCCAAGCCATTGCTCCTTGTTGATTAATAGCGCCTTCACCGGGTAACGAAATCACTGTCTCAATGAGAAATTCGGCCGCTACATCACGATTCCAGTAATCAGCATCTGCCAAGGTGTAGCTGTTGGTTGGACTGAGAAGAAGAGCAATCGCTTCCAGTAACGTCGACTTCCCTACGTTACCTCCCCCAAGGATGACGTTGACCCCAGCGTTGGGGCGCCATTCCAAGGAATGGATGCCTCTGAAATTTTCAATTTTCAGGTAGTGAAAGCATGCGGCCATTAGGGTCCATCCTCTGTTCCTGCCTAGGGTAGACAGGAGTGAAGACGTGCACGCGATATCAGTCAATGCGCAGCTAAACAGTCTTTTTTACAGTGATCCCTCAGAACTGTGAGATTTATCCTGCCAGGATTCGATTGGTTACTTCATTTGGCCAGCTGGGTTCGGATTCCGTCACAGAAACTAATGACTTCGTTTTATTTTCTAATGACCACTGAAGGAAGGTAGGGTAGTAAACGCAATAGGCCGTCTAAACCACAAGTTTATAGTGACGCCTATGGAAACCTTCAGGAGTATCGAATGCGTTGTGCGCAGCGCCGGAATCGGCAGCCTCGCCGAGGTCGCTCGATGTTTGAGCGATACTAGCTGGGGAGCCAAGAGTATTGCCAAGCAGGAGGTCTGCTTCGGAGTGCGGCTGTTCAGCGCCGCACCGCGGAAATTCTTCTAGCAACGGCCCGACTTCACGACATAAAACCTTTCACAAACGGCGCTCATGCTGGCGCTTAAGGTTTTCGCGACACGGCTGGCTATGGTTGGCTGGTTCCATTCTTAATGAAAAGAATTCCAATCGTAGTGAAAACTCATGCAGGGTTCGCGACTAGGGTAGGGCCCATGCGCGCACTTGCCAAGGGGTGCTGCACATTTGGATCAATAAGTTGTCAGTTTCGGTCATTGAGTGACAGGAGCGCGACTCTTAACCTGTCCCGCATGACTGATGGGAGCCAAAGAGCTCCTGCACTTTTTCCGTGATCGCTCGATGTGGAGTTACAAATGGCCGCCGMTCATTACCCGCACCTGTTGGCCCCGCTGGACCTGGGTTTTACCACGCTGCGCAACCGTACCCTGATGGGCTCGATGCACACCGGTCTTGAGGAGAAACCCGGCGGTTTCGAACGCATGGCGGCTTACTTCGCCRAACGTGCGCGTGGTGGGGTTGGCCTGATGGTCACCGGCGGCATCGGCCCTAACGACGAGGGCGGGGTGTATTCCGGGGCGGCCAAGCTGACCACCGAGGAAGAAGCGCTCAAGCACCAGATCGTGACTCGCGCCGTGCACGAAGCTGGCGGCAAGATCTGCATGCAGATCCTCCACGCCGGGCGTTATGCCTACAGCCCGAAACAGGTCGCGCCGAGCGCCATCCAGGCGCCAATCAACCCGTTCAAGCCTAAAGAGCTCGACGAGGAAGGCATCGAGAAACAAATCAGCGATTTCGTCACCTGTTCGACCCTGGCGCAACAGGCCGAGTATGACGGCGTCGAGATCATGGGCTCGGAAGGTTATTTCATTAACCAGTTCCTCGCAGCCCACACCAACCACCGCACCGACCGTTGGGGCGGCAGCTACGAAAACCGTATGCGTCTGCCGGTGGAAATCGTCCGCCGCGTGCGTGAAGCGGTGGGTCCGAACTTCATTATTATCTTCCGCCTGTCGATGCTCGACCTCGTGGAAGGCGGCAGCTCTTGGGAAGAAATCGTCACCCTGGCCAAGGCCATCGAAAAGGCCGGTGCAACGATCATCAACACCGGTATTGGCTGGCACGAAGCGCGGATCCCGACCATCGCCACCAAGGTGCCACGTGCGGCGTTCAGTAAAGTCACGGCCAAACTGCGTGGCTCGGTGAGCATTCCGCTGATCACCACCAACCGCATCAACACTCCGGAAGTGGCCGAACAGATTCTGGCCGAAGGCGATGCCGACATGGTGTCCATGGCGCGGCCGTTCCTTGCCGACCCGGACTTCGTCAACAAGGCCGCTGAAGGTCGCGCCGATGAGATCAACACCTGCATCGGTTGCAACCAGGCGTGCCTGGACCACACATTCGGTGGCAAATTGACCAGTTGCCTGGTCAACCCGCGCGCTTGCCATGAGACCGAGCTCAACTACCTCCCGGTGCAGCAGATCAAGAAGATCGCCGTGGTCGGTGCCGGGCCTGCGGGGCTTTCCGCTGCGACGGTGGCCGCCGAGCGCGGGCATCAAGTGACGCTTTTTGATTCGGCCAGTGAAATCGGCGGCCAGTTCAACGTCGCCAAGCGCGTACCAGGCAAGGAAGAGTTCTTTGAAACCCTGCGTTATTTCAATCGTAAATTGCAGACCACCAACGTCGAGGTGTGCCTGAACACCCGTGTTGACGTGGCGCAATTGGTCGAAGGCGGTTACGACGAGATCATTCTCGCCACCGGCATCGCGCCAAGAACCCCGGCGATTCCGGGCGTCGAAAATGCCATGGTGTTGAGCTATCTCGACGTGATCCTTGAGCGTAAACCAGTGGGCAAGCGTGTGGCAGTGATCGGCGCTGGCGGCATTGGTTTCGACGTGTCGGAATTCCTCGTGCACCAAGGCGTGGCCACCAGTCAGGACCGCGAAGCGTTCTGGAAGGAGTGGGGCATCGACACTCACCTGGAAGCGCGCGGCGGGGTCGCGGGGATCAAGGCTGAGCCGCATGCACCGGCCCGTGAGGTGTTCCTGCTGCAACGCAAAAAATCCAAGGTTGGCGACGGCCTGGGTAAAACCACTGGCTGGATTCACCGCACCGGGTTAAAGAACAAGCAGGTGCAGATGCTGAACAGCGTCGAGTACCTGAAGATCGACGACGAAGGCCTGCACATTCGTATCGGCGAAGCAGGCGAGCCACAGGTGCTGCCGGTGGACAACATCGTGATTTGCGCCGGGCAGGATCCGCTGCGTGAATTGCAGGACGGTTTGGTGGCGGCGGGGCAGAACGTGCATTTGATTGGTGGGGCGGATGTGGCGGCGGAGCTGGATGCCAAGCGCGCGATCAATCAGGGGTCGCGGTTGGCTGCCGGGTTGTAATCAGCCCTTGTGGCGAGGGGGCGTGCCCCCGTTGGGCAGCGCAGCGGCCCCAATTCCATGCAGCGCGGTGTTTCGGAAGTATCCCGTTGAATGATTTGCGGCTGCTTCGCAACCGAACGGGGGCAAGCCCCCTCGCCACAAGTTGACTGCTAAGATGCCAGCTCTTTACCCAGAGCCGGCATCGATGCTTCTCCCTCCCAATGACTGGCTACCCCAGGCCCCCCTCGAACCTCTCAATCTCGACTGGCTCACCACCGCCGGTATCGAAGTCGCCACCCTGCGCCTGGACCAAGTTGACCCACTGATCAGCGGCAACAAGTGGTTCAAGCTCATCGAACACCTCCATGCCGCCGACCTTGCCGGTGCCAGCGGCATCATCAGCCTGGGCGGTGCGCACTCCAATCATCTGCACGCATTGGCCGCCGCCGGCAAACGCTTCGGTTTCCGCACCGTTGGCCTGTTGCGCGGTCATCCGCAGGAAACCCCGACGGTGAAAGACGTGCAGGCATTCGGCATGCAATTGCATTGGTTGGGTTATGGCGGTTACCGGGCGCGGCATGAGCCGGGTTTCTGGCAACCCTGGCAGGCGCAATACCCCGATCTGTATCCGGTGCCCGAAGGAGGCGGCGGCCTACGCGGTGCAAGCGGCTGCAGGCGATTGAAGGCCATGGTCGACGATCAGCTGAGTCCTCTGGGCTGGAGCGACTATGACGGTTGGTGGTTGGCCTGCGGAACCGGCACAACCCTGGCGGGCTTGGTGCTGGCCGAGGCAGACGAGCGCAAGGTGTACGGTGCGATGGCGGTGCCCGACGATCACGGTGTTGCGCACCAGGTCGAATCGATACTGCAGGAAGCGGGCGTAGCGCTAAGTAACTACGAATTACTTGACGCCAGCCGTGGTGGCTTTGCCAAAGTCGATCAGCCGTTACTCGACTTCATTGATCAAACTGAACAAGCCAGTGGAATACCTCTGGAACCGTTGTACACCGGCAAAGCGATGCTGATGCTCAAGCAGCACGCCGACGCTGGAAGTTTTGAAAAGGGTACACGCTTGATCTTCATCCACACCGGCGGCTTGCAGGGGCTGCGGGGATTTAATCCACAACTCTGAAAGTCACATCGGTCTTGTGGTGAGGGGGCTTGCCCAGTTGGACTGCGCAGCAGTCCCATAGCTGCCAGGCTCGAGATGTTTGCAGCTTTTGGGGCAGCTTCGCAGCCCAACGGGGGCAAGCCCCCTCGCCACAAAATCAGCAGCGCTCATTTGCGTTTAGGCATCATCCGCAGCAAGGTGTTATCCCCCACCACATAGTGGTGATAGATCCCTGCCACGGCGTGCAAGCCGATCAGCCAGTAGCCGATGGTGCCGCCCAGTTCATGCCAGTCCTTAATCTGCTTGGCCAGCGCTTTGTCTTCCGCTACCAGCATTGGCAGATCAAAGCCGTAAAACATCACTTGATTACCCTTGGCGCTTGTCACCAACCATCCAAGAATCGGCATCGCGATCATGAAAATGTACAGCGCCCAGTGCATCAATTTCGCGAGCGTGGTTTGCCACTGCGGCGAGGCGGGGAAGATCTGCGGTGCCGGGCCCAGGCTGCGGGCGAATAAGCGGAGCCAGACCAGAACGAACACGGTCAGGCCCAGCATAAAGTGAGATTCGACGATCAGCGTTCGGCCGCCACTGCCTTTAGGGAAGAGCCCGCGAAACTCGATACAGGCGTAAACCAGCGCCAGCAAGACCAGCATGACCCAATGCAGCGTGATGGATACGGTGCTGTAGCGTGATTCGGAATTCTTCCATGGCATAGGGTGTTCCTCACAGTTCGGGTCGAGCCCACCGTTCTTCTCAGGCGGTGTTACCTAACTGTAATCCCCTTTAGTGGGTTTGCCTGACGCTATTTAACTTTCAACGCTCTGGATCAAGTGATTGGCAGAAAAAGCGCCCGTTCTTTTGCGGGCGGGCGCTGTTTAGTCTGGTGTGTTGCGGTATCAGCTGTTCTGCGGCATCTCACCCTTGGCCAGGCGCTTGTTGATGTCGGCGATCACTTGCGGCAAGTCAGTGATGGTGTCGATCATGTAGTGCGGGCGGGAGCCTTCGAACATGGCATGGATACGCTTGCGTTCGCTGGTCAGTTTATCGTTGCCGAGGGCGCGATAACCTTCGTAGTCCAAGCCCAGCGCATTGCCCGAGCAGATAAGTGCCACGGTCCACATGCCGGCGCGACGACCTTCAAGAATGCCCGGCACGGTGTCGTCGATCTTCACGCAGGCCGCGACATCGTCAATGCCCAGCGCAATAACGTTGGCCAAGGCTTGAGCCGGCCACGGACGTCCGTTGGGAACTTCATCGGTAGCAACCACGTGGTCGGCGACGTAACCGTTGATGGCAGCCAGTTCGACCACTTTGTCCATGACCTGTTTCGGGTAACCGGAGCAGGAACCGATCTTGATCCCTTGTTGGCGCAGGAGGGCGATGGTCTCCAGTGCGCCGGGAATCAGCGCCGAGTGTTCGGCGATTTTTTCGATCTGCAGCGGCATGAAACGTTGGTAAATGGCGGTGACATCCTCGTCGGTCGGTGCGCGGCCGAACACGGCGCGGTAGCGCTCGGCGACTTGCGGGTGATCGCACAGGGTGCGGATGTGGTCCCACTTGCCCATGCCCATCGGCCCACGGGCTTCTTCGATAGAGACCTGGACGTCGAACTCGGCGAAGGCTTCGACAAATATCTGCGTGGGCGCGAAGGAGCCGAAATCGACGACGGTGCCGGCCCAGTCGAGGATGGCGGCCTGCAGTTTGGTTGGGTTTGAATAGTTCATGTCTCATATCCTGTATTTGAATAAATGAAGATCCGTGTAGCAGCTGCCGAGCCTGCGAGGCTGCGTTCGGCTGCGAAGCAGTCGTAAACCCT
>NZ_JBFULH010000211.1:0-7131 GCF_056400445.1 Pseudomonas sp. P5_B2
GTCGATCAGGGTGGCGACGATGATGATCGCACCCAGCACGTACAAGACCATTTTCGTTAGTTGCACGTAGCCTTTGATCGAGCGGGTGCGGGCGTGTTCGGTGCGTGCGTAGATGTCCAGCAAGGCGCTGAGCAAGGCGCTGATCGCCAGCAGCAGGAACAGAATGGTGAATGCCAGCGCCACGTTTCCGAGAAAGTTCAGACTGGTCTTGCTCAGCTCCGGCACCATATGCAGGCCGAACTGGATCACCAGTGACGGCGTCATCTGCGCCAGGCGATGAAAGACCTTGTTATGGCGAAAGTCGTTGATCCAGTGCAGGGCTGGTTGGCGGCCGAGCATTTTGGTGGCGTGAAGAATGAGGTAACGCGCCACTCGTCCGAGGACCAGCGCAATCACCAGCAACAGCATCAGCGCCAGGCTTGAATGCACGAGCGGGTGCTGATCGAGGGTGCCCCAAAGGTCTTGGACGTTGAGCCAGAGCTGTTTGATATCCATGGGCTAAAACGATTCTCCTGTAGGACGCGATCGGTCGATTAGAGCATTTAAGTCGGTTTGGATGACGTTTGAAGACAAATCAGGCAACAAAAAGCCACTGTTTATCGTCGTTTTCGTAAAGAAACTCGGCCTGAGCGCTCGAAACCGTTACCCTATGCAGCTGTTTTTTTGTATTTCTTCGAGGTAGCACCCGTGTTTTCCCAATTCGCCCTGCACGAACGCCTGCTCAAAGCCGTKGCCGAGCTTAAATTTGTCGAGCCAACGCCAGTGCAAGCAGCGGCTATTCCGCTGGCGCTCCAAGGGCGTGACCTGCGGGTGACAGCGCAAACCGGTAGCGGCAAAACCGCTGCTTTCGTTTTGCCGATCCTTCACCGTCTGATCGGCCCGGCGAAAGTCCGCGTCAGCATCAAGACCCTGATCCTGCTGCCAACCCGCGAGCTGGCTCAGCAGACCATCAAGGAAGTCGAGCGCTTTGCGCAGTTCACTTTCATCAAATCCGGCCTGATCACCGGCGGTGAAGACTTCAAGGTCCAGGCCGCCATGCTGCGCAAGGTGCCGGACATCCTGATCGGTACGCCGGGCCGGATGATCGAGCAACTGAACGCCGGCAACCTCGACTTGAAAGAAGTTGAAGTTTTGGTGCTCGACGAAGCCGACCGCATGCTCGACATGGGCTTTGCCGATGACGTGCAGCGTCTTGTGGCCGAGTGCACCAATCGCCAGCAGACCATGCTGTTCTCCGCCACCACCGGTGGTTCGGGTCTGCGCGACATGGTGGCCAAGGTGTTGAACAACCCTGAGCACCTGCAGGTCAACAACGTCAGCGACCTGAACGCGACCACCCGTCAGCAGATCATCACCGCTGACCACAACGTGCATAAAGAGCAGGTCCTCAACTGGTTGCTGGCCAACGAGACCTATCAGAAGGCCATCGTGTTCACCAACACCCGGGCCATGGCCGACCGCATCTACGGTCGTCTGGTGGCGCAGGAATACAAAGCGTTCGTGCTGCACGGCGACAAAGACCAGAAAGACCGCAAGCTGGCCATCGACCGCCTGAAGCAGGGCGGCGTCAAAATCCTCGTCGCCACCGACGTTGCCGCGCGCGGCCTGGACGTGGATGGCCTGGACCTGGTGATCAACTTCGACATGCCGCGCAGCGGCGACGAATACGTTCACCGTATCGGTCGCACCGGCCGTGCCGGCAACGAAGGCCTGGCCATCTCGCTGATCTGTCACGGCGACTGGAACCTGATGTCGAGCATCGAGCGCTACCTCAAGCAGAGCTTCGAGCGCCGTACCATCAAGGAAGTCAAAGGCACCTACGGCGGACCGAAAAAGGTCAAGGCCTCGGGTAAAGCTGTCGGCGTGAAGAAGAAAAAGGTCGACGCCAAAGGCGACAAGAAGAAAACCGGCGCCAAGGCACCGACCAAACGCAAAATCGCTAACCGCCCGAAGACCGACGCTCTGTCGCTGGTCAGCAAAGACGGCATGGCGCCGCTCAAGCGCCGCAAGCCGGAAGCGCCGGCTGCTGAATAAGCCGTTGTCGTGACCCAAAAAACCGGACTGATGTCCGGTTTTTTTATGCGCGGGATTTCTGAGTCGATCAGCTCTCGGTTTTCTTATCCGCCGTCTGCAACTCTTTCAATCGCTGATCGATCAGCTGGCACTTGTCCGGCAAGTCCTTGCTGGCCGTGCCCAGATCCATCTTCTGCAACTCAGCGTTGATCTCTTTGGCTTTGGCCGGATTCTGCTCAGTGAGCTTGGCCACTTCCTGAGCCAGTTGCTCACGCCTGGCGGTGGCTTCCTCGGGGGTGCAGGCCCACACGGGGAGGGCGCAGGCGAGGGTGGCGGCGAGGGTGATTTTCAGCAGGGTTTTCATGGGAGGCCTCGGATTCCATGTTCGCGGTTAAACGGTTGAGGCTTCGAGATTCGGAAAGTTCATACGGCTGCATTTGTTGGGGAAATACGTTTTCGGAAATCCCCTGCGCCCGGACAACCGATTTTCGATTGCTTTAGGAAATTTCCGGTACTCCAGTCGGAAGCGTCTGATTCCATCGCTACCGTTCGTCGCGTACCCATTGGAGTGGATCCAATATTTGGCGCCAAGAAGATGGATCTTTATATCGCCATCACTATTTTGCCGTCGACTACCGTTTCGAGGGATCGAACATGTACTGGTCTTTCACCGCGATGCACATGTCCATTTCCATCACGCCGGTGTTCTCATCGTAGAAAGCGTCCAGCGGATACCGTTCGAACCCCGGACGCTGATCGTAGGCCAATCCACTTTCCGGCATCCACTGTCCGCACAACTCACCCCATGCCGCCGGGATTTCACTGGCCGGGCCTTTGAAGTGGGCGACGGCGTAGCGGCCGCCTGGCAGATTGGTGACGGCGAATGGGTATTTCGGTTCGAAGTCGGTGGGCACTTCTACGCAGGCGTCGTAGCGGCAGTATTGCGGTGGTGTGGTGCTCGGGTCGTCGTGGCCGATGCCGTAGCGCACGCGGTTGAGCAGGTTGTTTTCGATCATCCATGGGGCGACGGTTTCACGCCAGAAGGTGCCAATTTCCGGGCCGTAGGGGCCGGTGTAGCGCAGGTAGGCGACTCGGGCTGGGGGAAGGGTTTTCAGGGTGACGTTCATTGTCTGGGGCCTTGTGGTCTGGTTCGCTGGGGTTGCTGAGTGGCTGGACTGGCCTCATCGTCGGAACGCCGCCCTGAGCCGGCTCGCTCCCACATGGGATTGGTGGAGTACGCCAATCCAATGTGGGAGTGAGCCTGCTCGCGATAGCCACGACTCGGTGTTGTGTTCTAGCCCCCATGGCAGCAACTGGCCGCAGCTTTCTCTTCATAACGATCGTGATGCCTTACCCATTCCATGATTTCCTCTTCATTGCGGCCCTTGGGCGTGAGGTCGAGGTAGTTGTAGGCGCCGACCAGCATGTCCAGGCCTCGTGCATAGGTGGAATAGGTGTGGAAGATGTCGCCAGCTTCGTTGCGATAAAACACGCTGAGGCCGGGGAGTTCTTCTTCGGCGCCGTCGGTTTTTTCGTAGTTGTAAGTGGCTTTTCCCGCGGCGATGTCTTCGGCTCGGRCAGTGACGCCAAAGTCGTAGTTGAAGTCGCAGCCTTCTGACGAAAACCAGTCGAACTTCCAGCCCATGCGCCGCTTGAAGTCCTGGAATTCGGCGAACGGTGCGTGGGAAACCGCCACGACGGCGATGTCATGGTTCGCCAAGTGTTGGTTGGCGCCGTCGATGTGGTCAGAGAGGAACGAGCAGCCGGGGCAGCCTTCGTTCCATCCGGCGGCAAACATGAAGTGGTAGAGGACCAATTGACTGCGGCCACCAAACAGGTCGGCGAGTTTCAGTTCGCCGTGGGGGCCTTGAAAGTGGTAGTCCTTGTCGATTTTCACCCAAGGCAGGGCGCGGCGTTCGGCGCTGAGGTTGTCTCGCTCCTTGGTGAAGGCTTTTTCGTGGGCTAGATGTTGTTTGCGAGCGGCGAGCCATTCTTCGCGGGACACCACGGGATGATTCTGAATGTTCATTGGCATTGCTCCTGCGGGAAGCTGGGAGGTGTCTTACACAGCCTAGTCGTTTGGCCTGCGCCGGATTCGACATACCGCCGGTCGGTGCTGTCCAAAACCACGGCTGAACGGCTGCGCCCGGTTTCGGTCACAACCTGAGAGGGCCCTCTCAATCACGTGGTCTGGAGGTTGAATCAGGATGACGACTTATAACTGGGATTTGATTGAACGCTTGCTGCACGAGGTGCAAAACGGTGCCAGCAGCTTCACGCCAAGGCCTTATGCCGAGCAGTACGTGGCGGAAAAAACAGCGGAAGGTGAGCAGACGGAAAACCTGGATCATTTGAAAGCAGTGGCCGGTGAGTACGAAAAGTTACTGCTGCAGCGTGGCTACATTGAGCCTCGGCCAGAGGAGCAGGGTGGAACTGGCTCGAATTACATTTTGACGTTGCGCGGCTCCAGTTTATTGAGCCTGATCGACAGCAGCATTCCTGGCAACGACCATCCGCGGCAGGTGTTGGATGAGCAGGAGGATGCACTGGATGAAGTGACGTTCGATGAAGTTGCGTCGAGAGCGCAGATTGCCTGAGCATCGCGCATAACATTGTGGGAGTGAGACTGGCTTGCCGGCGATTGCGGTGTATCAGTTAACTATGATGTAACTGGTGTACCGCAATCGCGAGCAGGCTCGCTCCCACAGGGGAGATGAGTGTGGCTTGGTTTTATTTGGCTGCCTTCCGGCACTTCAGATCGTTGAAGTCTTTACGTACCCCTTCGATTTTCTTTAACAACTGCTGACGCTGTGCGGGCGTACTCTCGGCCATCAAATCCACGATCAACCCGCGAGCCTGGGCTTCGGTGTTGGCGTAGGCCTGGCGATAGGCCGGTGTCCACAAACTCTCGCGATTGACCAGAAGTGTCTCGATTCGCTTTGGGAAATCCTGACTATGGCGCTGGGCGACGGCCGCACTGAATTGCGTCTGCCAGTGCGCGCGGTTTGCGATCCATTGCGTGTTCTGATCACCCAAGGCTTTTGACCAGGTGATCACCCGTTGTTGCTGGGTGGGGCTCAGCGGGCCCATCCAGTCAACCAGACGTTTATCCATGCGTTCGGCACGCTGTTTGATCTGCTGATCGAGGGACGGTTTCAGGTATTCATCCTGCCGTTTGCGCAGGTCCTTGGCGAAGGCGTCATTCATTTCCGCGACTTGCTTGTCATCCAGCCCCTGTAACAACTCGACGGCCGACGGGGTGATTTCCCGTGCGGTCTGGGCGATGGCGGCTTTGGCTTCCTTCGTCCGGGCTTGCAACTCGGCGTCGGTCACCTGGTTGGTTTCGACCATGGTTTGCAAGCGGTTGAGCCAATCCAGATAGACCGGCAATTGCGTGGTGCAATGCCAGTCCAGGTGTTCCTTGAGACGTTCGTTGAACCAGCCTTTTTGTTCGCCGCTCATGTCCAGATAGTCGTTGAGCGTCCATGGAATGATCACGTCGAGGTTGCGGTAGGCCAGGCCCACTCGGCTGCACGCGCCGATGGCGAGGCTCAGGATGAGCAGAGCTGCGAAACGAATTAGCCAGCGCGACATGGGCAGATCCTTGCTTAGCGTAGGTTCTCATGTGAACGCAGGATGAACCTGGCAGTTCAGCTGTTCAATAAAACGTGTGTTCAGCCTTGAGGGTGACCAGCCCGTCGCATTGGCTGTTGTGCCCGGAATAGGCCGAGCAGTTGTTGCCACTGAGACTTGAATCACTGTAGATCAGGTCCAGATCGATGCCCATGAACGGCCGGGAAAGTTGCACCGACCAATCAGTAAAACTGCCGATATACCCATCCTCTACCGATACCGGAGTATAGAGTTGATGGGTGGTGTACTTCATGCTGATCCCGATGCCGAACGGTTGATTGCCACCGAGATCGGCAAAGAGTGTCCGGTTGAGTTTGTCCGGGTCGTTGCTGAAGGCGGCGCCAAAGCGGCTGCCGAGCAAGGTCAGGCCGCCGAAGAGTTCCTGGCTGTTGAGGGTGTCCACTTTTGGATAGCTGTAGTGGATCATGCCTACTTCGTACCCGAGGGTTTGATCGAAGGGCTGTTTAAACCCCACGTAGGAATCCACTTCAAGGTTCCTGCCCGGACTCAATCCCATGCTCGGAGCCCATTGGCCCACGTAGAAGCCGCTGTCGTGGGTCAAGTCGAGGCCGCCATGGAATGAACCGGTACTGGAAGGCTTGACCAGCCCTTGGGCCATGCTGCGACTGGGAGTAGTGCCGAGCTTGAGGTCGAAGTCGCCCAGTTCACGCTGGAAGATTTGCGCGTTGGCCAGCGGAGATGCCAGCAACGTACAGAGCACTATGAGAAAGGGTTTGAGCATGCGTCACTCCATTGACAGCGAGGAGCAGGAACTGAAAACCTGCGGAAACGCTTGTTCTAGACGTGTGCAAGCATACCGGCGAATGCTCGGCATCGAGGGCCGTTCGTCGATTTTTGAATTATTGATATTTTTTCGGGGTGTTGCAGAAGGGTTCCAGTCCAAGCGCTTCGAAGCTCAAAGCGCTTAGGGACCAGTTGACGCGGCGGATCTTTGGGGGATGTTACTTCTTGCCCAAGGTGATCTGCTTGGACGGGCCGAACGTCTGGCCGCTGACGCCTTTGGCAATTTGCTGGATTTCACCACCGGACTTGAGGAACGCAGCGATCTGGTTGTTGATCGATTCGCTGGTTTCAACGGCTGGAGCTGGCTTTGCTTTGCTGTTGGATGCTTTTACACGCATGGCGGCCATTAACCTGTAGAAAATTAACTTGGCCAGGCATCGTACAGGAAATACTTGACAATTGCTTGGCTAATATCCCCTCAAAATAACCAGCGCAGGGCTGGTATTTATCTCGGATGATTATCTGAAATAGGTCTCTAACCCGCTGTTTTAAATAAGAACGCGGGTAAATATAACCCGCGCCTGAATGGGCTGGCACGTGACAAATCCCCCTTGTCGGGCTGACGAGTGGCGGGATCCGCGGGGCCGCCCCCCAGGAGAATCAAGCTTCCAGCGTATTTTCTTCCACCATCGGGCCGGCCAGCGAACGTCGGCCGCAAAACCGGGTAGAATGCCGCCCACG
>NZ_JBFULH010000212.1:0-7050 GCF_056400445.1 Pseudomonas sp. P5_B2
AATATGTAGACCAGCAAATATGTAGACCAGCAGTGTCGGCAGCCCGGCGATCATCGCGGCGGCCATATCAACGTTGTATTCCTTGGCCCCGGTGCTGGTGTTGACCAGGTTGTTCAGGGCCACGGTAATTGGCTGGGCATCGCCACTGGCGAAGACCACGCCGAACAGAAAGTCATTCCAGATCTGGGTGAACTGCCAGATCAGGCAGACCATCACGATCGGGATCGACATCGGCAGCAGGATCTTCCAGAAAATCGTGAAGAAACCCGCGCCATCCAGGCGTGCTGCCTTGACCAGCGCATCCGGGATGCTCACGTAGTAGTTGCGGAAGAACAGCGTGGTGAACGCCAGGCCGTAGACGACGTGCACCAACACCAAACCAGTGGTGGTGTTGGCCAGGCCCATCTTGCCGAGGGTGAACGAAGCTGGCAGCAGCACGGTCTGGAACGGCAGGAAGCAGCCGAACAGCAGCAGGCCGAAGAACAGTTGCGAACCACGGAAGCGCCACATCGACAGGACATAACCGTTCATGGCACCGATAAAGGTGGAGATCAGAACGGCCGGCACGGTGATTTTCACCGAGTTCCAGAAATACCCGCCGACGACGTCCCAGGCCTTGATCCAGCCGATACCGTCAATCACGGTCGGCCAGCTCAGCAGGTTGCCGGTACGGATGTCTTCCGGGGATTTGAAACTGGTCAGCAGCATCACCACCAACGGGATCAGATAGACCGCAGCCGCCAGCAACAGCGTTGCGTAGATCGCGATACGGCTGAAGCTCAAGGCCGGTTTGCCGAGTTGATTACTCATGGCGTTTGCCTCGCAATTCGGAGTACAGGTACGGCACCAGAATCGCCAGGATCGCGCCGAGCATCATCATGGCGCTGGCCGAACCAATGCCCATCTGGCCACGGCTGAAGGTGAAGGAATACATGAACATCGCCGGCAGATCGGACGAGTAGCCAGGACCGCCGGCTGTCATCGCCGCCACCAGGTCGAAGCTCTTGATCGCGATGTGCGCGAGAATCATGAAGGCACTGAAGAACACCGGGCGCAGGCTCGGCAGCACGATCTTCATATAGATGGTCGGCAGATTCGCGCCATCGACTTGCGCGGCACGGATGATCGATTGATCGACACCTCGCAGGCCGGCCAGGAACATCGCCATCACAAACCCGGAGGCTTGCCACACCGCGGCGATCACCAGGCAATACACCACGCGATCCTGATCCACCAGCCAGTCGAGACGGAAGCCTTCCCAACCCCAGTCGCGCATCATCTTGTCCAGGCCCAGGCCCGGGTTGAGCAGCCATTTCCATGCCGTACCGGTGACGATCATCGAGAGCGCCATCGGGTACAGGTAAACGGTGCGAATGAAGCCTTCCTTGCGAATTCGTTGGTCCAGCAGCACGGCGAGAAACACGCCGAGCACCAGGCTGATGCCGATGAACATGCCACCGAAGACCGCGAGGTTTTTGCTCGCGACCCACCAGCGATCGTTGTCCAGCAAGCGGGTGTACTGCTGCAGGCCGACCCACTTGTAGCTCGGCATGAAGCTGGAACTGGTGAAGGACAATACGAATGTCCAGATGATGTAACCGTAGAAACCAACCAACACGATCAGCATGCTCGGCGCGAGTACCAACTTGGGTAACCAGCGTTGCAGCGCATCGAACGGTGAGGCTTTGCTGAAAACCGCCACAGAGCTCATCGGGATAATCCAGGTGAAGAGGAATTGATCGGCACACCGATCCCTTGTGGGTGCTGGCTTCTGTGGGAGTTGGCTTGCCTGCGATGGCATCGTCTCGGTCCGAAGTCAAACCGAGTCGCCTGCATCGTGGGCAAGCCCTACTCCCACAAAAGCCCGCCCCCAACAGGGGTCAGGCTGTGTCGGGATTACTGGGCCGCTTTGACAGCCGATGCCAGTTGGGCGCTGGCCTTGGCCGGGTCAGCGTTTTTGTCGTTCATGAAGTTGGTGACCACATCGAAGATCGCGCCTTGCACAGCCAGGGAAGTGGCCATGTTGTGCGCCATGCTCGGTTGYAGGCCGCCGGTCTTGTCGTCTGCCAGGAAGTCCTTGGCCGATGCTTGAGCGCAGGAATCGAAGCCCAGTTTTTCCATGTTGTTCAGCATGTCGGTCCGCACAGGGATCGAGCCTTTGTTGATGCTGAATACTTTCTGGAAGTTTTCACCCAAAGCCACTTTGGCCAGGTCTTGCTGGGCAGCGATAGTTCCCTTGTCCTTGACGTTGAACACGGCCAGGGAGTCGATGTTGTAGGTGAAGGCTTTTTCGGTGCCTGGGAATGGCACGCACAGGTAGTCGGTGCCGGCTACTTTCTTGGCAGCGGTCCATTCGCTTTTGGCCCAGTCGCCCATCATCTGCATGCCGGCCTTGCCGTTGATGACCTCGGCAGCCGCGATGTTCCAGTCACGACCGGCGCGGTTCGGGTCCATGTAGCCGGTGAGTTTTTTCAGCTCGGTGAACGCCTTGGTCATCTCAGGCCCGGAGAGGGTTTTCTGATCCAGGTCCACCAGGGCTTTTTTGTAACCGTCGGCGCCCATGACCGAGAGCACCACGTCTTCAAACACGGTGCTGTCCTGCCAAGGCTGGCCACCGTGGGCGAGCGCGATGAAGCCCGCGGCCTTCAACTTGTCGCCAGCGGCATAGAATTCTTCGAGGGTGGTCGGGGCTTTGTCGATACCGGCTTTCTTGAAGACTTCCGGGTTGATCCACAGCCAGTTCACACGGTGAATGTTCACCGGGACGGCGACGTAGTCACCTTCGAACTTCACGGTGTCGGAGACTTTCTTCGACAGCAGGCCATCCCAGCCTTCGGCCTTGGCAACGTCTTTCAAGGTATCTGGAGCGAGCAAGCCAATGCTGCCCCACTCCTGGATGTCCGGCCCCTTGATCTGCGCAACACCCGGCGGGTTACCCGCTACTGCGCGACTTTTGAGTACGGTCATTGCCGTGGCACCGCCACCACCGGCAACGGCGCCGTCCTTCCAGGTGAAGCCGTCTTTTTCGACTTGAGCCTTGAGCACATCGACCGCTGCTTTTTCACCACCCGACGTCCACCAGTGAACGACTTCCACGGAACCTTTGGATTCGGCGGCAAGCACACTGAGAGGGAGCGCGGACAGGGAGGCGAGAGAAATGACAGTAGCGAGGCGAGAAATCGCATTCATCTAGAAGTACCTTTCTTGTTGTTATGCATGCAAGTCTGGTGCTTGCGCTGCATAGGATTTTAAACAGGAGTCATCCCCTCGCAGGTAACGAAGGGACGCGTGAATGTCACTGCATGGTTACACAGGAGCGCTCTGGGACAACTGACCTAAAGCCGTGGCCATGCTCGGCGCCAACGGTAAACGCGGAATCAGTACGGCTTGCCAGGCGTGATACAGATCGGGTTTACCGACCCAGATATCGGCGCTCGGGCGGTTTTGCGGATCGAGTTCGTGGTGCCAACTGCCGTCGCAACGGTCAATGAAATGATGGTCACAGAATTCCCAGAATTGTCGGTACCAGCGCTCGTATTGCTCATCGCCCGTACGCTTGAGTAACGCGCTGGCGGCGGCGCTGGCTTCGCAATGGGTCCAGTGCAGGCGATGGCGAACCACCGCGCGGTTGTCCCAATCCAGGGTGTAGACAATCCCCGGTGCGCCATCGATATTCCAGCCATGACGGCAGTTGTGGTCGAACAGTTTTTGCGCATCGGTGGCCAGCCACCCCGGCGTAAGCATCCCGGCCCGGACCCGCGCCGCCTCGAGGTGCAGCAACAACCGCGCCCACTCAAAACCGTGACCGGGCGTGGTGCCGTAGGGGCGGAAACCGTCAGCCGGGTTGTCGTGGTTGTAGTCGCGCAGCGGTTGCCAGGCTCGGTCGAAATGCTCGATCACCAGGTAATCATTGGCGGCCGCATGACCATGAATCACCCGCTCGACGATGCGCTGTGCGCGGCATAGCCAGCGGTTGTCTTCGGTGACATCGGCCAGTGCGAGGAAGGCTTCGGTGGCGTGCATGTTGCTGTTAGCGCCACGGTAGGCTTCTTCTTCGCTCCAGTCGCGACTGAAGGATTCGCGCATTGCGCCCTCCTCCTCGCTCCAGAAATGCGTGTCGATGATGTTGATCGCATCATCGAGCAAGGCTTGTGCACCGGGACGTTGGGCGACCACGGCAGAGCTAGCGGCCAAGGCGACGAAGGCGTGTAGATAAGCCGCCTTGCCTGTGTTGTCGTCCAGCGCATGGGCCACCGCAAACCAGCCACCGAACTCGGCATCGCGCAACGGACCACTGAGCGCTTTGACCCCGTGATCCACCAGCTCGGCAAACCCCGGCAAGCCCTGAATATGGGCCATGGCGAAACTGTGGGTCATGCGCGCGGTGTTCATGGTTTCAGCGTAGGCGTTGTCCGGGAGACGGCCTTTTTCATCCAGATTGCCGAAGCCTTCGGCAAGCTTTGATGTCTTGGCAAACGCCAGCAGGCGCAGGCCTTCAGCGGCGAGCCATTGCTGATGGGCAGGCGCGTTCAGCCAACTGCTGAAGTCCGGGTGGAAGGTGTTCATGGGGTGCCTTTTTTGTTGTTTTGACTGCGGGCAGTCTAAACAACGGGCAGTGGCGGGCTTGTAACGAAGGGGGCGAGTTGTGTCACCAAGCTGTGACATTCGACTTGATATATTTGTTTAATGGTCTGACGCCTTCGCGAGCAGGCTCGCTCCCACATTGGACTTGTGTAAGACACATAATCCCTGTGGAAGCGAGCCTGCTCGCGATGAACGATAACTCGGTCTAATTAATCAACACTGCGCGGCAATTGAAGCGTCACTCGTAACCCGCCCTCACGCAGGTTTTGCAGGCTGACCTCGCCGCCATGGCTATGCGCAATATTGCGCGCAATCCCCAGACCCAACCCATACCCCTGCTGCTGCCCGGCCAGGCGGAAGTGCGGTTCGAACACTTGCTCCAATCGTTGCTCTGGCACACCCGGCCCTTCGTCATCGACGTGCAGGACGAACGCGCTGTCATCGTCATCGATGTGCAGGTGCGCGTTCTGTCCATACTTGAGGGCATTGTCGATCAGGTTGCCAATGCAGCGTTTAAGCGCCAACGGTTTGCCGGGGTACGCCGCCAACGCCCGCCCCTGCTGAGTCACGCGACCATTGCCGGAGGGCGCCAGATACGGTTCCACCAGGCAATCGAGCACATGGTTGAGGTCCACCGGTTCGATGTTTTCGTGAATATCGGTGTCTTTCACACATTGCAGAGCACCTTTGACCAACAGCTCCAGCTCATCCAGGTCACGACCGAACTTGGCTTGCAACTGCTCGTCTTCCAGCAATTCCACGCGCAATCGCAGCCGGGTAATCGGCGTGCGCAGGTCATGGGAAATCGCGCTGAACAACTGGCTGCGCTCAGTCAGGTAGCGGCTGATGCGTTCGCGCATGGCATTGAACGCGCGCCCCACTTCGACCACTTCACTGCCGCCACCTTCGGCCACAGGCTCCACTTCCGCCCCCAGCGACATGTCCCGCGCCGCCCGCGCCAGGCGCTTGAGCGGCCGGCTCTGCCAGTGCACCAGCAGGCCGATGAACAACAGCAAAAAGCCGCTGGTGAGAACGATGAACCAGACCTGCTGCGCCGGCAGCCCTTGTTCTTCAAGGCTGGTGTAGGGTTCGGGCAATAACGAGGCGATATACAGCCATTCGCCCGGCGCCATCTGGATTTGCGTGACCAGCACGGGTGGGTTCACAGGTTCCAGCGTCAAGGCGTAGTGCGCCCAGGAGCGCGGCAATTCATCGAGTTTCAAGCCACCGTTGAAAATCCGCAGGTCGTCGGGGCTGACGAAAGTCACCGAAATGTCGGTGTCCTGGCCCAGCGACTGGCGCAGCACTTCGTCCACCGCCTTGAGCACGGCTTCCTTGCGCGGGGTGATCGGCAACACTTCCATGCCCAAGGGTTTGTCGTTGAGCGTCACCACGAATCGGGTGCCGCCCATGCTGCGCAGCTGGTCCAGAACCAACGGCCTGAAGGCGACCGGCAACGAGCGGAAGTAACTGACGCTGGCCGTCATCGAATGCGCCAGGCTGCGCGCACTGGTGACCAAGCCTTGAAGCTGCGTAGCACGCAGTTGTGACACCCAGATCACGCTCGACAATGTCTGCGCAAACAGCACCGCCAGCAACGTCAGCAGCAACATCCGCCCGAGCAGCGAACGGGGCATTGGCACGCGGTCGACGAGTTTGCGCAGGAACTCAGTKACCATTGCTGGCAACCACATTGGCGGCCAGTTGGTAACCGCTGCCGCGTACCGTACGGATCAGACGCGGCGGCTTTTCCGTGTCACGCAGGCGTTGGCGCAAGCGGCTGACGGCCATGTCGACGATGCGGTCCAGCGGCATCAGATCGCGGCCACGGGTGGCGTTGCCGATGGTGTCGCGGTCGAGAATTTCCTGCGGGTGATCGAGGAACAGTTTCAGCAGCGCGAAGTCGGCGCCGGACAGAATCACTTCTTCGCCGTCGGTGTGGAACAGCCGATGGCTGACCATGTCCAGGCGCCAGTCGTCGAAGGCCAGCACTTCACCACCGCTTCGCTCCTGACCGAATTGTGCACGGCGCAACAGGGCCTTGATGCGTGCCTGCAACTCGCGCGGGCTGAAGGGCTTGCCGAGATAATCGTCAGCACCGAGTTCCAGACCAATGACGCGGTCGGCCTCGTCGGAACTGGCGGTGAGCATGATGATCGGCACCTGAGCCTGACGCGGGTGCTGGCGAACCCAGCGGCAGAGGCTGAATCCGTCTTCGTCCGGGAGCATCACATCGAGGATCACCAGATCGCTCGGCGCCTCGTTCAACGCTTGGCGAAAACCGGCGCCATCGGGCGTGGTGCGGACCTGGAAACCGGCGCGAGTCAGGTAGGTGTCCAGCAACTCGCGTATCTCTTGATCGTCATCGACCAATAAAATCGACTTGTTGACTGAGCTCACGGGGCGGCGTCCTTGTTGTTTGAATTGGGCGGATTATGCCTGATCGTGCGTCGATCGTTCCCACGC
>NZ_JBFULH010000213.1:0-7047 GCF_056400445.1 Pseudomonas sp. P5_B2
ACGCGGTTGTCTTCCGTTTCCAGAATCTCCAGGCGATAGCGCCCGATCTTCAGGCATACCGCGCTGTCCGGAATGGTCTCAAGGGCTTCGGTGACCAACCCGTTAAGGGTTTTCGGGCCATCGCTGGGCAGATGCCAGCCCAGGCTCTTGTTCAAGTCGCGAATCGACGCCGCACCATCAATCACCAGGCGTCCATCGGACTGTGGATGGATATGCGGGTTGTCCAGGCTGTGCTGGCTTTCGAATTCGCCGACGATTTCTTCAAGAATGTCTTCCAGTGTGACGATACCGAGCACTTCGCCGTACTCGTCGACCACCATGCCCAAGCGCCGCTGCTGCTTGTGGAAATTCAGCAGTTGCAGTTGCAGCGGAGTGCTTTCCGGGACGAAATAAGGGTCATGGCTGGCCGCCATTAGCGCTTCCATGGTCAGGCTGGCATCGGGCAGCAAATGACGGATGTGCCGGGTGTTGAGCACCGCTTCGACCTGATTGATGTCGCTGTGGAACACTGGCAGGCGCGTGCGCTTGTTATGGCGCAATTGCTCGATGATCTCTTCAATCGGGTCGTCGAGGTTGATGCCGTCGACGTCACTGCGCGGCACCAGAATGTCGTTGACCGTGATGTTGTCCAGCGCGTGGATGCCGGACAGCGGGTGCGGGCGGCAGACGCCGTGATCGTGGTCGTCGTGCCGATCCGCCGGCGTTTCGTCTTCGCTCTGCTGCACCACTTTGACTTTGCGGGCGAACGGTCGCATCAGCAACTGGCTGAAGCCATTGAGCATCCAGGCGGCCGGGTAGATGATTTTCAGTGGCGCGCCGAGCAAGCTGTTACCCAGGTTCAGCACCGCGTCAGGGTAGCGAGAGGCGAGGGTGCGCGGCAGGTAATCGGCGAACACCAGGAGCGCGGCGCCGGCGCCGAGGCAGGCGATCCATGGACCGTTTCCCGCCCAGGTGAAAATCGCCAGCAAGGTACTGATGACCATCACCAGCGCACGGCACAGGGTATTGCAGAAAATCAGGCTGTTGAGTGGAAAGCTCAGCTTCGCCACCGGTTTATCGCTCGAACGCGAGGCGGTTCGCTGAGCCAGCAACTGCTGTTGTGCCACTTCGATGGCGGTAAACAGCCCCGACCATAAAATCAGCAGGGCCAACACCGCGAGCATTGGCCCTAGGGGCAAGTCGTCCATTAATGCCGCTCGTCAGATATGCAGGATGTATTCACGAACCAGCTTGCTGCCGAAATACGCCAGCATCAGCAGGCAGAAACCGGCCAGGGTCCAGCGAATTGCCTTGTGTCCGCGCCAGCCGAGACGGTTACGGCCCCACAGCAGCACACTGAAGACACTCCAGGCCAGGCACGCCAGCAAGGTTTTATGCACCAAGTGCTGGGCGAACAGGTTATCGACAAACAGCCAGCCGGAGATCAACGACAACGATAGCAGGGTCCAGCCGGCCCACAGGAAACCGAACAGCAGGCTTTCCATGGTTTGCAGTGGCGGGAAGTTCCTGATCAGCCCTGACGGATGCTTGTGCTTGAGTTGATGGTCTTGAATCAGCAGTAGCAGGGACTGGAACACCGCAATGGTGAACATGCCGTAAGCGAGGATCGACAGCAGGATATGGGCGAGGATGCCCGGTTCCTCGTCGATGATCTGTACGGTGCCGGCCGGGGCGAACTGCGCCAGCAGCACGGTTGCGGCCCCTAGCGGGAACAGCAATATCAGCAGGTTTTCCACCGGGATCCGCGAGCAGGCCAGCAGGGTCAGCGCGATGACCGCCACTGCAATCAGACTGGCGGCGTTGAAAAAGTCCAGGCCCAGGCCGATCGGCGTCAGAAGATGGGTGAGCAGGCTGGCGCTGTGAGCCAGGACGGCCAGCACGCCGAGCGTGACCAGCAGGCGCTTGTTCGCCTTGGCGCCGGTGGCCAGACGAGAGCCCTGATAAAAAGTCGCAGCGGCATATAAGCAGGCGGCGGCGAGAGTGGTAAGCAAACTGGGTGACAAGGGGAGCATAAATCCTGTTAGGCAAGCCCGAAAGGCGCTGAGTTTGGCATAGAACCCCCATTGCACGAAAGTGTGAGGTGTCCGCCAGACGCAGTCTTCGCTATAATCCGCGACCTGCCCACGCCGCAGGCTCGCCGAGCACATGTTTATTCCGGTCTGGGCCGCCATTATCCCGGTCTACACAGGGCCTGAAAGGATCGCGCAATGTTTGAAAACTTAACCGACCGTCTCTCGCAGACGCTGCGCCATGTCACCGGCAAGGCCAAGCTGACCGAAGACAACATCAAAGACACCCTGCGTGAAGTGCGCATGGCGTTGCTCGAAGCCGACGTCGCCTTGCCCGTGGTCAAAGACTTCGTCAATTCGGTCAAGGAACGCGCTGTTGGCGCCGAGGTGTCGCGCAGCCTGACGCCGGGCCAGGCTTTTGTGAAGATTGTCCAGGCCGAACTCGAAAGCCTGATGGGCGCGGCCAACGAAGACCTGAACCTGAGCGCCGTTCCACCTGCCGTGATCCTGATGGCCGGTTTGCAGGGCGCGGGTAAAACCACCACCGCCGGCAAACTTGCGCGCTTCCTTAAAGAGCGCAAGAAGAAGTCGGTCATGGTCGTGTCCGCTGACGTCTACCGTCCGGCGGCAATCAAGCAGTTGGAAATGCTCGCGGGTGAAGTCGGTGTTACCTTCTTCCCGTCCGACCTGAGCCAGAAGCCGGTCGACATCGCGCAAGCGGCTATTAAAGAAGCAAAACTGAAATTCATTGACGTGGTCATCGTCGATACCGCCGGTCGTCTGCACATCGACGAAGAGATGATGGGCGAGATCAAGGCGCTGCATGCCGCGATCAACCCGGTCGAAACCCTGTTCGTGGTTGACGCCATGACCGGCCAGGACGCCGCCAACACCGCCAAGGCGTTTGGTGATGCACTGCCGCTGACCGGTGTGATCCTGACCAAGGTCGACGGCGATGCCCGTGGCGGTGCCGCCCTGTCGGTTCGCGCCATCACCGGCAAGCCGATCAAGTTCATCGGTATGGGCGAGAAGAGCGAAGCGCTCGATCCGTTCCACCCGGAGCGTATTGCTTCGCGCATCCTCGGCATGGGCGACGTGCTCAGCCTGATCGAACAGGCCGAAGCGACCCTCGACAAGGACAAGGCCGACAAACTGGCCAAGAAACTGAAGAAGGGCAAGGGCTTCGACCTCGAAGACTTCCGCGATCAGTTGCAACAAATGAAGAACATGGGCGGCCTCGGCGGCCTCATGGACAAACTGCCGAACATGGGCGGCGTGAACCTGGCGCAGATGGGCAATGCCCAAGGTGCGGCAGAAAAGCAATTCAAGCAGATGGAAGCCATCATCAACTCCATGACCCCGGCCGAGCGCCGTGACCCTGATGTGATCAGCGGTTCGCGCAAACGCCGGATTGCCATGGGTTCCGGTACTCAGGTGCAGGACATCGGTCGCTTGATCAAGCAACACAAGCAGATGCAGAAGATGATGAAGAAATTCTCCGCGAAAGGCGGAATGGCCAAAATGATGCGCGGCATGGGCGGTATGTTACCCGGCGGCGGCATGCCAAAGATGTAAAGAATTCGCGTAAGGGCTTGCTCTTGCGCACCCCCACAAGGAAGTGGGAACTCCAGCAAACCCGCACTTGGCGGGAGCTGACTGGCCGTTTTCAACGACGGCTCTATAGCAAATCTGGATGGCGTCCGATAGGCCGCCGGAAAAAGACATTTGCAAAAGTCCGGATATTCCTTAGAATATGCGGCCTTTCGGGCACCTATGCCCGCTGTGCCTTTAGATTTGCAGCACCGACTACAGGAACGATGTTCACATGCTAACAATCCGTCTTGCCCTTGGCGGCTCCAAAAAGCGCCCGTTTTACCACTTGACCGTAACCGACAGCCGCAACCCGCGCGACGGTTCGCACAAGGAACAGGTTGGTTTCTTCAACCCTGTTGCTCGTGGTCAAGAAGTCCGTCTGTCCGTGAACCAAGAGCGCGTAGCCTACTGGCTGAGCGTTGGTGCACAACCTTCTGAGCGTGTTGCTCAGTTGTTGAAGGACTCGGCTAAGGCTGCGGCCTGAGCAATATGAACGCGACGCCAGCTGTTGCTGATGATTTGATCGTTATCGGCAAAATTTATTCGGTTCATGGCGTTCGCGGCGAAGTGAAGGTGTATTCCTTTACTGATCCGACAGAAAACCTGTTGCAGTACAAAACCTGGACGCTCAAGCGCGAAGGTAATGTGAAACAGGTCGAGCTGGTCAGCGGACGTGGGAACGACAAGTTCCTGGTCGCGAAGCTCAAGGGTCTTGATGATCGTGAAGAAGCTCGTCTTCTGGCCGGTTATGAGATCTGTGTGCCGCGCAACCTGTTCCCTGAATTGACCGACGGCGAGTACTACTGGTACCAGCTGGAAGGTCTGAAGGTTATTGATCAACTCGGGCAATTGCTCGGGAAAATCGATCATCTTCTGGAAACCGGCGCCAATGATGTAATGGTGGTCAAGCCTTGCGCTGGCAGCCTGGATGATCGCGAACGCCTGTTGCCCTATACGGAGCAATGCGTGTTGGCTGTCGATCTGGCCGCAGGCGAGATGAAGGTGGATTGGGACGCGGACTTCTAAGCGTGGCTAACTTGCGCGTTGAAGTGATCAGTTTGTTTCCCGAGATGTTCTCCGCCATCAGCGAGTACGGCATCACCAGTCGGGCGGTGAAACAGGGGCTCTTGCAGCTCACCTGTTGGAACCCGCGAGACTACACGACGGATCGACATCACACTGTGGATGATCGCCCATTTGGCGGTGGTCCGGGCATGGTGATGAAGATCAAGCCCCTGGAAGATGCACTGGTTCAGGCCAAGGCAGCAGCCGGGGAGGCGGCGAAGGTAATTTACCTGTCCCCCCAAGGCCGTCAACTGACTCAGTCGGCGGTGCGCGAGTTGGCGAATCTGGATGCATTGATCCTGATTGCCGGTCGCTATGAAGGCATTGACGAGCGATTTATAGAGGCTCATGTCGATGAAGAGTGGTCGATTGGCGACTATGTACTGTCTGGCGGCGAGCTGCCGGCGATGGTCCTGATCGATGCGGTTACACGACTGCTGCCTGGAGCTTTAGGGCATGCGGACTCCGCCGAGGAAGATTCCTTTACGGATGGTCTGCTGGATTGCCCGCACTACACCCGACCGGAGGTGTATGCGGATCAGCGTGTTCCCGACGTGTTGCTAAGTGGCAATCACGCGCATATCCGGCGTTGGCGTTTACAGCAGTCCCTTGGTAGGACCTTTGAACGACGCGCCGATCTTCTGGAAAGCCGCTCGCTTTCTGGAGAAGAGAAGAAGCTGCTCGAGGAATACATCCGCGAGCGGGACGATAGTTAACAACGTATCGATGGTAGATCCGACGATTTACCTTAGGAGCACAGCATGACTAACAAAATCATCCTTGCACTCGAAGCAGAGCAGATGACCAAAGAGATCCCTACCTTTGCCCCGGGCGACACCATTGTCGTTCAGGTGAAAGTGAAGGAAGGCGACCGTTCGCGTCTGCAAGCGTTCGAAGGTGTTGTTATCGCCAAGCGTAACCGCGGCGTAAACAGTGCTTTCACCGTTCGTAAAATCTCCAACGGTGTTGGCGTAGAGCGTACTTTCCAGACCTACAGCCCGCAAATCGACAGCATGGCCGTTAAACGTCGCGGTGACGTACGTAAAGCCAAGCTGTACTACCTGCGTGACCTGTCCGGTAAAGCAGCTCGCATCAAGGAAAAACTGGCTTAAGTCCAGCTTCCGATGCAAAAAAAAGCAGCCTGCGGGCTGCTTTTTTGTTGCCTGCAATTTATGCCCGCATCCCCGGTTCGACACCGCTAGCCTCACGTTCGAATTAACGCCAACAACGTCCACCCCACCGAAGGCTTCTGCGTGTTATCGGGCGTGACGACATGCACCCAGCCACTGTCATCGCGCATGAACAATAAAGTGGCGCGATGCCCATGAAGCGCCCTGTAATCGTCCCAATCGAAGCCATCTTTCAATGATGTGCTGTGCAACTCGGCACCCTGACTCAGTTGGCTGGCAATTTTTTCATAAGTCAGCGCCTCACTGCCCAGTTGGTTGCCCCGATGCTCCAGACTGGCCCGATGCTTGTCGGTGCGGCGACTTTCTTGTTCGCTCGCGAGACCGAACATCCGCTCATGACCAAAGTCATGACGAAAACGCATCAGTGCCAGGGTGTTCGTTTCGCCCGATGGTGACAGTGCCAGCAAATGTCCAATGCCTACCAGATCCAGATGGGCATTGGCATGTTGTGATGCCGGGTTGCCGAAATAGGTAGGCAAACCTTCCATTCGCGCCGCCCGAATGTTCTCCCAGCTCGAATCGGTCAGCAGCACTCGGCTACCCAGTTGCTGTAGGGCTTTTCCCAGCGTGCGCGCGGGTCCATTGGCGCCGACGATCAGAAAGCCGCTCGGTGCAGGCTCCGCGACCTTCAGCAAGCGAGCTAATGGCCGAGCGGTCGCACTTTGCAAGACCACGGTGCCGATGATTACGGCAAAGGTCAGCGGCACGAGCAGCAAGGCGTTTTCGTGACCTGCCTGATCCAGGCGAATGGCGAAAACGGCCGATACCGCTGCCGCGACTATCCCACGGGGTGCGATCCATGCCAGCAACGCACGTTCACGCCAGCTCAGGCTTGAACCTGCCGTGCAGAGCAGCACATTGAAAGGCCGGGCAACGAGCTGAATAATCAGTAGCAGAACCAGTACCAGCGGCCCGAGGGTGATCAAGGCATTCAGGTCCAGCCGCGCCGCTAGCAGAATGAACAGCCCGGAAATCAGCAAAACGCTGAGATTTTCCTTGAAGTGCAGGATATGCCGCACATCCACGCCCTTCATGTTGGCCAGCCACATGCCCATCAGTGTCACCGCCAGAAGGCCGGATTCGTTCATTATTTGATTGGCGGCGATGAAGATGCTCAGCACCGCAGCCAGCGACGCCAGGTTGTGCAGGTATTCCGGTAGCCAGTGCCGACGAATGCTGGTGCCCAATAC
>NZ_JBFULH010000214.1:0-7046 GCF_056400445.1 Pseudomonas sp. P5_B2
GCCTTGGGTGTGCCGCTACAAGTGGTTCACGTTCATGTTCAACCCGGCGCCAGCCTTGAGCGTGCCGCCCGGGATGCACGCTATGGGGCATTTGTTGAAGCCACACAGACCAATGAACTGCTGCTGACCGCCCAGCATCGTGACGATCAGGCAGAAACGCTGTTGTTTCGACTGTTGCGCGGGGCGGGGGTGAGAGGATTGTCGGGGATGCCTGGCCAGCGTGCCTTGGGGCGGGGGCATCTGCTGCGCCCATTGCTGGACGTCAGTCGCGCCGAACTTGAAGCCTATGCGACAGCCCATCAATTGAGCTGGATCGAAGACCCTTCGAACCAGGACCGACAGTTCTCTCGTAATTACTTGCGGCATCAGGTGTTCCCGGTATTAACCGAGCGCTGGCCGCAAGCAGTGGCGACCATGGCGCGTAGCGCCGCGCACTTGAGCGAAGCAAAGGCATTGCTTGATGAGTTGGCGCAAATCGATCTGGCCGAAGCGACCACTGTCAGTGATTTCGACTGGCTGGGCTTGCCTTCTCTGGAACTGCCCTCCCTGGCAAAACGCTCCGCCGCGCGTCAACGAAATGCGTTGAGTCACTGGCTCACAACATTGACCAGGTTGCCTGATAGCGACCATTGGTCGGGTTGGGCGGATTTGCGCGATGCCACCGGTGATGCCCGTCCGGTCTGGCGGCTGGCGGATGGTGAACTGCATCGTTCGGGGGGACGTATCTGGTGGCTGTCGGGCTGTTGGCTAAGCAATCCGCTGCCTGCCGCCCATTGGGTTGATCCTTCGAAGTCGCTGGCGTTACCGGAGAACGGCGTGCTCACGTTCACCGGGCAAATCCCCGATGGTCCGCTGCAAATCCGCTATCGTGAAGGCGGTGAGGTCATGCATTTTCCGGATCGCGGCCACCGCGACCTGAAGCGTTTGCTCAATGAACGCGGTGTTCCGGCCTTTGCCCGTGGCAGATTGCCGCTGGTCTATCGCGACGGGCAATTACTGGCAGTGGCCAACGTACGGGGCTTGAATGGCAGTGGGCAGGACGGCTGGCATTTGCATTGGCTGCCACCGAACGAAGATCAAGGTTTGAGCTGAAAGGGGCTTTCCGGTAGACTACGCTCCCTTCTTGATACAACTTCTGTGGATTCGCCTGAATTGCAGGAGTTGCCGATTACCAAGCAGTCTTTGCTGGGCGATTCCAAAAAATGTGTAGCGAGCAACGTACCGGTGTTTCATCTGCCGGTCTGTCCCAACGCGGCGGTTTTTTTGAAAGGTGCGCTGTGATTAATGCAGGTGATCGGGGGCTTCGGCCTTCCTTCGCTTTCCCCGGCGGCTCGGACCGCTTTAACGCAGACTTCTAGGGTTTTTCATGACGCGCTACATATTCGTCACGGGCGGTGTTGTTTCTTCATTGGGGAAAGGCATCGCATCGGCTTCATTGGCGGCCATCCTGGAGGCGCGGGGACTTAAGGTCACCATGCTGAAGCTGGACCCGTACATCAACGTTGACCCGGGCACGATGAGCCCGTTCCAGCACGGTGAAGTGTTCGTCACTCACGACGGCGCCGAGACCGACCTGGACCTGGGCCATTACGAGCGGTTCATCCGCACGACCATGACCCAGAACAACAACTTCACCACTGGCCGTGTCTACGAGCACGTGCTGCGCAAAGAGCGCCGTGGTGATTACCTGGGCGCCACCATTCAGGTGATCCCGCACATTACCGACGAAATCAAGCGCCGGATCATCAAGGGCGCCGGCGATGCCGACGTGGCGATGGTCGAGATCGGTGGCACCGTGGGTGACATCGAATCGCAACCGTTCCTGGAAGCGATCCGTCAATTGCGTTTCGAAGTCGGCGCCAAGCGCGCGATGCTGATGCACCTGACACTGGTGCCGTACATCGCCACTGCCGGCGAAACCAAAACCAAGCCGACTCAGCACTCGGTCAAGGAACTGCGTTCCATTGGCCTGCAGCCAGACGTGCTGGTCTGCCGCTCCGATCACCCGATCGACATCTCTTCGCGCCGCAAGATCGCGCAGTTCACCAACGTTGAAGAACGTGCGGTGATCGCGCTGGAAGACGCCGACACCATCTACAAGATCCCGGGCATTCTGCACTCCCAGGGCCTGGATGATTTTGTCGTCGAGCGTTTCGGCCTGCAATGCGGCAGCGCTGACCTGTCCGAGTGGGAAGCCGTGGTTGACGCCAAGCTGAACCCGGAGCACGAAGTCACCATCGCGATGGTCGGCAAGTACATGGAACTGCTGGACGCCTACAAGTCGCTGATCGAAGCGATGAGTCRTGCCGGCATCAGCAACCGCACCAAGGTCAACCTGCGCTACATCGATTCCGAAGACATCGAAAACCAGGGCACTGCGCTGCTGGAAGGTGTTGACGCGATCCTCGTACCGGGCGGCTTCGGTCTGCGTGGCGTGGAAGGCAAGATCACCGCCGTTCAATACGCTCGCGAAAACAAGGTTCCGTACCTGGGCATCTGCCTGGGTATGCAAGTGGCCGTGATCGAGTTCGCTCGTAACGTGCTGGGCTGGAAAGATGCCAACTCCACCGAGTTCGATCGTGCCAGCGGCCATCCGGTCGTGGGTCTGATCACCGAGTGGGAAGACGCTACCGGCGCGGTCGAAACCCGTACCGAATCGTCCGATCTGGGCGGCACCATGCGCCTCGGCGCTCAGGACTGCCTGCTGGAGCCTGGGTCGCTGGTGCACGACTGCTACGCCAAGGACGTCATCGTCGAGCGTCACCGTCACCGCTACGAAGTGAACAACAACCTGCTGCCGCAGATCATGGAAGCCGGCCTTAAAATCTCCGGTCGCTCCGGTGATGGTGCGCTGGTTGAAGTGGTTGAAGCTCCGGATCATCCATGGTTCGTCGCTTGCCAGTTCCACCCTGAGTTCACCTCGACGCCACGCGACGGTCACCCGTTGTTCAGCGGTTTCGTTAAAGCAGCATTGATTCAACACCAGAAGAAGGCATAAATCTGATGGCGCAGAAGATCATCCGCGTAGGCGATATCGAGATTGCCAACGACAAGCCAATGGTGCTTTTCGGTGGCATGAACGTGCTGGAAAGCCGCGACATGGCGATGCAGGTCTGCGAAGAGTATGTGAAGGTTACCGAGAAACTCGGTATCCCTTACGTGTTCAAGGCCAGCTTCGACAAGGCCAACCGTTCCTCCGTGACCTCTTACCGTGGCCCCGGCCTGGAAGAGGGCATGCGGATTTTCCAGGACATCAAGCAAGCTTTCGGCGTGCCGATCATCACCGACGTCCACGAGCCTGAACAGGCAGCGGTCGTCGCTGAAGTCTGCGACATCATTCAGTTGCCGGCCTTCCTGTCGCGCCAGACCGACCTCGTGGTCGCGATGGCCAAGACCGGCGCGGTGATCAACATCAAGAAAGCCCAGTTCCTCGCACCGCACGAGATGAAACACATCCTGAGCAAATGCGTGGAAGCGGGCAACGATCAGTTGATTCTCTGCGAGCGTGGTTCGAGCTTCGGCTACAACAACCTGGTCGTCGACATGCTCGGCTTCGGCATCATGAAGCAGTTCGAATACCCGGTGTTCTTCGACGTGACCCACGCGCTGCAAATGCCGGGTGGTCGCTCCGATTCCGCCGGTGGTCGTCGTGCCCAGGTGACTGACCTGGCCAAGGCTGGCATGAGCCAGTCGCTGGCCGGCCTGTTCCTCGAAGCCCACCCGGACCCGGACAACGCCAAATGCGACGGCCCTTGCGCCTTGCGTCTGGACAAACTGGAGCCATTCCTGGCCCAGCTCAAAGCCTTGGACGAACTGGTGAAGAGTTTTCCGACGGTAGAAACCGCGTAAAGCTCAATTCTCCGGTAAAGTACCGCACGATTTAATGCTCAGGCCCTCGGGCCTGAGCTTTATCGTCCGCAAGTCTGCCTGCTGCACATCACTTGCCGACGTTAAAAGATTTCCTCTAGCTGCGTCGTTTTCGTCAACTTTGGAGTGTTTACAACAATGGCAAAAATCGTCGACATCAAAGGTCGTGAAGTTCTCGACTCCCGTGGCAATCCCACCGTGGAAGCGGACGTGCTTCTCGATAACGGCATCATCGGCAGCGCCTGCGCGCCCTCCGGTGCTTCCACTGGCTCGCGTGAAGCGCTCGAGCTGCGTGATGGCGACAAGAGCCGTTACCTGGGCAAAGGCGTGCTCAAGGCCGTCGCCAACATCAACGGCCCGATCCGCGACCTGTTGAAAGGCACCGACCCAAGTGACCAGAAAGCGCTGGATCACGCGATGATCAAGCTCGACGGTACTGAAAACAAAGGTTCCCTGGGCGCCAACGCGATCCTCGCCGTTTCCCTGGCTGCGGCCAAGGCAGCAGCTCAGGACCAGGATCTGCCGCTGTACGCTCACATCGCCAACCTGAACGGCACCCCGGGTGTTTACTCGATGCCGGTTCCGATGATGAACATCATCAACGGTGGCGAGCACGCCGATAACAACGTCGACATCCAGGAATTCATGGTTCAGCCGGTTGGCGCCAAGTCTTTCTCGGAAGGTCTGCGTATGGGCACCGAGATTTTCCATCACCTCAAAGCTGTTCTGAAGGCCCGTGGGCTGAGCACTGCTGTTGGTGACGAAGGTGGTTTCGCACCGAACCTGACCTCCAACGAAGACGCTTTGAAAGTGATTTCCGAAGCCGTGGCCAACGCCGGTTACAAGCTGGGCACCGACGTGACCCTGGCACTGGACTGCGCCGCTAGCGAATTCTACGAAGACGGCCAGTACAACCTGTCCGGCGAAGGTCAGGTGTTCACCGCTGAAGGTTTCGCTGACTACCTGAAAGGCCTGACCGAGCGTTATCCGATCATCTCGATCGAAGACGGCCTGGACGAGTCCGATTGGGCTGGCTGGAAAATCCTCACCGACAAAATCGGCGAGAAAGTCCAACTGGTTGGCGACGACCTGTTCGTGACCAACACCAAGATCCTGAAAGAAGGCATCGATAAAAAGATCGCCAACTCGATCCTGATCAAGTTCAACCAGATCGGCACCCTGACCGAAACCCTGGAAGCCATCCAGATGGCCAAGGCGGCTGGTTACACGGCTGTGATCTCGCACCGCTCCGGCGAAACCGAAGATTCGACCATCGCCGACCTGGCTGTGGGCACTTCGGCTGGCCAGATCAAAACCGGTTCCCTGTGCCGTTCTGACCGCGTTTCCAAGTACAACCAACTGCTGCGTATCGAAGAGCAGTTGAACGGTAAAGCCAAGTACAACGGCCGCAGCGAGTTCCGCGGCTAATTGCTACATGATAAAAAGACACCGGATTGTGTCGAAAAAATCGCAACAGCGATCAATTTGCCACTAATCTGATGCCTTATCAGCACGAAGCCTGGTTCTTCCAGGCTTCGTGCTATCAGCAGCTTCAAAGTTTATGCATGGCTGTCTTTTTTCACTGGAAACCTGATATTCGATGCGCAGTCCCAATTGGTTGTTCCTCGTCTTGCTCTTGTTGCTGGCTGGCCTGCAATACCGCCTTTGGGTGGGTAATGGCAGTCTGGCGCAAGTGGCTGAGCTGACTCAGCAGATCAAGGATCAACAGGCTGAGAACGAAGGATTGCTGGAGCGCAATCGGGTGATGGATGCCGAAGTCAGCGAACTGAAAAAAGGCATGGAGACCGTTGAAGAGCGGGCTCGCCATGAGTTGGGCATGGTCAAGGACGGCGAAACCCTGTTCCAGTTGGCCCAATGAATTCCTCGTTACCGGCCTTCTGGGCCGTGATTCCTGCCGCGGGCGTCGGTGCCCGTATGGCCGCAGACCGTCCCAAGCAATACTTGCAACTGGGCGGCCGCACTATTCTCGAACACAGCCTCGGTTGTTTCCTTGATCATCCGTCCCTGAAAGGGTTGGTGGTCAGTCTTGCTATTGATGATCCTTATTGGCCTAACCTGGCTTGCGCTGTCGATTCGCGAATTCAGCGAGTTGACGGCGGTGCCGAGCGTTCGGGCTCGGTACTCAATGCATTGCTACATTTGCATGCGTTGGGTGCTGACGATGAAGACTGGGTGCTGGTTCACGACGCCGCACGACCCAATCTGAGCCGTGATGATCTGGACAAGTTGCTGAGCGAATTGGCCGACGATCCGGTAGGCGGGTTGCTGGCAGTTCCGGCACGCGACACCCTCAAGCGGGTCGACAAGCGTGGGCGTGTTGTCGAAACCGTGGATCGCAGCGTGATCTGGCAGGCTTATACGCCGCAGATGTTTCGCCTTGGGGCGCTGCATCGGGCATTGGCGGACAGTCTGGTGGCGGATGCTGTTGTTACCGATGAAGCGTCAGCGATGGAGTGGGCAGGCATGTCGCCTCGTCTGATCGAAGGCCGGTCCGACAACCTCAAGGTTACGCGCCCGGAAGATCTCGAATGGTTGCGTCAGCGTTGGGCTAATCGCCGGTGAAAGATCGCAGCCTCGTTTCACTCGACAGCTCCTACAGGATATTGCGGTGAACGCGGACAATGTAGGAGCTGTCGAGTGAAACGAGGCTGCGATCTTTTGATCTTCAAACCCTCACATCCTGTACTCCGGCCTTAACGCCAGCCCCTCCTTCAAATAATCCACCAACTTGCGCACCTTGGGCGACAGATGCCGTTGCTGTGGATAAAGCGCCCATACCGCAGTGTTCGGCGGTTGATGCGCTTCCAGCAGTGAAATCAACGCGCCGCTTTTCAGATGCTCCAGCACGTAATAGTCCGGCAACTGACACAGCCCCACGCCCTGCAGCGCAGCATCAAGCACCGCTTGCCCACTGTTGCAGCGCCAGTTCCCCTGGACCCGCTGCGAAAATTCCCGCCCGTTCTGTTCCAGTTGCCACAGGTCCGAGCTGCCAATGAGGCAGTTGTGGCGGCTCAGTTCCGACAGACTGTGTGGCCGGCCATAGCGTTCCAGGTAGGACGGTGATACGCACAGGTACATGCGTCGTGGTGCCAGGCGTGTGGCAACCAATCGCGAATCCTGCAGGCGACCCAGACGGATCGCCAGATCCAGGCCTTCAT
>NZ_JBFULH010000215.1:0-2500 GCF_056400445.1 Pseudomonas sp. P5_B2
GTCCATAACTGATCAACCTCATCCGTGATCTGCATATTGACGTTAATTCCAACACCCAACACCACGTGACACACATCCGCAGGATCACCCACCAACTCGAGCAATATCCCGGCGATCTTTTTCTGCCCAACCAAAACATCGTTGGGCCATTTTAACCCCACCCCCGGAACACCGAGCGCTCGCAAGGCCTGCATGACCGCAAGACCGACAACGAGACTCAGCCCTTCCAGTTGTCGCATTCCACCTTCAATACGCAATACCAGACTGTAATAGATGTTTTCTGCAAAAGGACTGACCCATTTGCGGCCCCGACGTCCGCGGCCAGCCGTCTGGCGTTCAGCAAGCACCAAAAATGGCGTAGCTTGGCCGCGCTCGATAGCGCGCAAAGCCTCAGCGTTGGTAGAGTCTATTGAATCGAAGACGAAAATTGGCCAGTCACACGTAGGTGCTTTGTCTTTTATGGCGACGGGATCAAGCAGCGTCAGCGGCGTCGCCAGTTGATATCCGCGACCACGCACTTTATGAATCGACAAGCCGAGCTCAGCCTCTAAATGCTGAAGCTGCTTCCACACGGCACTACGACTGACACCCAGGGCAACACCCAGGGCCTGGCCCGAATGGAATCGGCCATCCTTAAGAAGCTTTAACAACGTCAGCATGCAAGTCTCGCCTCACAATGAGGCCCGCATGATAGCCATGCCCCGAGCCGTTGCATAGAAACCCGACAAGACGGATTTCCTGCGGRCAAAACAAAACCCCTACCTGCATACGCAGATAGGGGTTTCGGAATTTAATCTTGACGATGACCTACTCTCACATGGGGAAACCCCACACTACCATCGGCGATGCATCGTTTCACTGCTGAGTTCGGGATGGGATCAGGTGGTTCCAATGCTCTATGGTCGTCAAGAAATTCGGTAGCCAGGTCGTTYTCTCTTGCGAGATCACGCTCCAGCGAATGGGTATGTAATAGATTTGTGTGTTTCTTCGAATTTTCGACTGTGTATCGTCTTCACACACCGCAATCTGGTGCTCTTTCGCTTTTCAGCTCGAAGCCTGCAAATTGCTTGGGTGTTATATGGTCAAGCCTCACGGGCAATTAGTATTGGTTAGCTCAACGCCTCACAGCGCTTACACACCCAACCTATCAACGTCGTAGTCTTCGACGGCCCTTCAGGGGACTCAAGGTCCCAGTGAGATCTCATCTTGAGGCTAGTTTCCCGCTTAGATGCTTTCAGCGGTTATCTATTCCGAACATAGCTACCCGGCAATGCCACTGGCGTGACAACCGGAACACCAGAGGTTCGTCCACTCCGGTCCTCTCGTACTAGGAGCAGCCCCTCTCAAATCTCAAACGTCCACGGCAGATAGGGACCGAACTGTCTCACGACGTTCTAAACCCAGCTCGCGTACCACTTTAAATGGCGAACAGCCATACCCTTGGGACCGGCTTCAGCCCCAGGATGTGATGAGCCGACATCGAGGTGCCAAACACCGCCGTCGATATGAACTCTTGGGCGGTATCAGCCTGTTATCCCCGGAGTACCTTTTATCCGTTGAGCGATGGCCCTTCCATACAGAACCACCGGATCACTAAGACCTACTTTCGTACCTGCTCGACGTGTCTGTCTCGCAGTCAAGCGCGCTTTTGCCTTTATACTCTACGACCGATTTCCGACCGGTCTGAGCGCACCTTCGTACTCCTCCGTTACTCTTTAGGAGGAGACCGCCCCAGTCAAACTACCCACCATACACTGTCCTCGATCCGGATAACGGACCTGAGTTAGAAYCTCAAAGTTGCCAGGGTGGTATTTCAAGGTTGGCTCCACGCGAACTGGCGTCCACGCTTCAAAGCCTCCCACCTATCCTACACAAGCAAATTCAAAGTCCAGTGCAAAGCTATAGTAAAGGTTCACGGGGTCTTTCCGTCTAGCCGCGGATACACTGCATCTTCACAGCGATTTCAATTTCACTGAGTCTCGGGTGGAGACAGCGCCGCCATCGTTACGCCATTCGTGCAGGTCGGAACTTACCCGACAAGGAATTTCGCTACCTTAGGACCGTTATAGTTACGGCCGCCGTTTACCGGGGCTTCGATCAAGAGCTTCGCGTTAGCTAACCCCATCAATTAACCTTCCGGCACCGGGCAGGCGTCACACCCTATACGTCCACTTTCGTGTTTGCAGAGTGCTGTGTTTTTAATAAACAGTCGCAGCGGCCTGGTATCTTCGACCGGCATGGGCTTACGCAGTAAATGCTTCACCCTCACCGGCGCACCTTCTCCCGAAGTTACGGTGCCATTTTGCCTAGTTCCTTCACCCGAGTTCTCTCAAGCGCCTTGGTATTCTCTACCCAACCACCTGTGTCGGTTTGGGGTACGGTTCCTGGTTACCTGAAGCTTAGAAGCTTTTCTTGGAAGCATGGCATCAACCACTTCGTGTTCTAAAAGAACACTCGTCATCAGCTCTCGGCCTTAGAATCCCGGATTTACCTAAGATTC
>NZ_JBFULH010000216.1:0-7020 GCF_056400445.1 Pseudomonas sp. P5_B2
GGGTGAAGCCTGGTTGCATCAGGACGGCCTCGACGGATTGCCGGGCAGCCTCGCGTTGGTCGTCGGTTTATGTGAACGCTATCCCGAGCACCTTCATCCTCGGGCCGAAGACGGTGATCAGTCATGGCGGGTCATTCCGCTTGAATGGCTTGCGCGGCGCTACAGCGAAGTGCTGCTGACGCGGGTGCCATTGCTCGATCCAAGTAACGGTGAGTTCGAGTGTTACAGCCTGGATGCCTGGCGGCGACTGCGACTGCAACAGGTTCTGGCCAATGACAGCAAGGCAGCCAAAACGTCGGCGGAAACGGCGCGAGGCGAACAGAAAAAACTCACTGAAATGATTCGAGCCACTCCTCAGTCCTTCTGGTTGCGCCGTCAGGAGAATCTGTTGTCAAGCCTGCAACATCTGCAACGGCTGGAGGCATGGAGCGACGCTTACCTCGGTAATCAGGCGCCAGGCTTCAAAGCTTTGCGGGACGTGATCGAGGCGATATTGACGCTGGTTCAGGAGTTCATTGCCATGCAGCCACGACCGTTAACTGAAGCGGTGGCAGAGCCACCGCCAGCGACGCCATCAGCGACTGTCGTGATATCCCCAACGACGTCGGTGCCGCAGGTATTTCGTGAGCCGGCTAGCCGCGAAGAGGCCTATCGGCAATTGTTGTCGATTGCCGAATACCTGGCACGTACTGAACCCCACAGCCCCGTTCCTTACTTGATCCGGCGGGGAGTGGAGTGGGGCAACAAGCCACTGAGCGAGTTGCTGGGCGAATTGATCTCGGCCGATGCCGAATCCCGTCGTCTCTGGACACTGCTGGGTGTCCTTTAATCAGCGACTCCGCAGGGCATGGTTGGGAGGGGTAAGGCAATTGGCGTTAACACCGGTTGGTTGCTGAAGAAGGCCAGCAGATTTTTCCCGACCAGTTCAACGGTGCCTTGAGTCGCCTCCGGGGACAATCCCGCGACATGCGGCGTCAGGATCACGTTGCTCAACGATTTGAGTGCCTGCGGCACATTCGGCTCGGCATCGAACACGTCCAGCGCGGCGCCGGCAATGAGTCGTTGTTCAAGCGCGCTGACCAGGTYGGCGGTGACGATCACGCTGGCGCGGGCGATGTTGATGAGGAACCCGTCGCGCCCCAAGGCGTCGAGGACATGTTTGTTGATCAAGTGTCGGGTGCCAATGCCGCCAGGGGTCGCGATGATCAGAAAATCCGAGACGCGGGCCAATTCAGTAGGCGTGGAGCAAAAGGTGTAGGGCGCATCGCTGCGAAGCTGGCGGCTGTGGTAATTCACCGTCATGTCGAAGCCATTGGCGGCGCGTTTGGCGATGGCCATGCCGACGGCACCGAGGCCGAGAATGCCCAGGCGCTTGCCGGCCAGGGAAGGGCGCATGATCTTCGGCCACTCACCCCGACGCACCGCCGCATCGCAGCGGGGAATGTCACGCACCAGGGCGAGCAGCATCGCCATGGCATGGTCGGCGACTGATGACGCATTCACCCCGGCGCCGTTAGTGACCGTGATGCCACGGTCGGCTGCGGCTTGCAGGTCAACGTGTTCGTAACCGGCGCCGATGACGCAGATGATCTTGAGGTTGGGCAGGGCGGCGATTTCATCGGCGTACAGACCCAATGGGCCACGGGTCAGCACCGCATCGATCTGCACGCCATTTCGGGCGATGGCAGCGATGCGCTCGGCAGGGGTTGGGGCAAGAATCAGGTGAAAACCCTGATGTTCGAGAATCGGCAAATAATCATTGATGGTTTCAACCAGTACGAGAACGGTTGCAGGCATGCTGCGCTCCTGTGGGCATCGGAATGTGGGGCTCGAACGTCGCTTCAGATTGCTGATTCGCGATCAGTTTGGCAATGGCCAAAGGTCGTAGACGCGGCTGTTCAGTTTGATGAGCCTTTCGAGGTCAGGAACGTGCGTGCGGCGTCGAGAATTTCATCCGACAGTGCATCGCCGCGACTGGCGCGGGCGAGGGTCAGGGCGCCGACCATTAGCGAATACTCCACCAGCGCCTGTTGCCGATCCGCATCGACATCGCCTGAATCCAGCTGCGAGCCATAGGATTTCAGCAGCCTGTCGAGCCCTTCCATGAAGGTCCGGCGCAAACCGCTGTCTGCCGTTTCGTGGCACATGTCCCCGGCGAAGGCGACTACCGGGCAACTGTCACCCGGATTGTCGCGGCTGTCTTGCGACAGGTAAGGCTCGATCAGCGCACGGCGGGCGGCGTCATTGTCGTCGACATGGGCGGCGATCCGTTCCTGCCAGCGTTGTACAGATCGGTCGAACGCCCGACCACTGGCCTCCTGCGCTAACGCCTCCTTGGACTCGAAATGCCCGTAGAACCCGCCATGGGTGAGACCTGCGGCTGCCATGACGTCGACGACACTGATGCCGTGCAAACCCCGCTCGCGAAAAAGCCGCGTGGCAGCCTCGACGATGATTTCGCGGTTGAGGTCTGCTTGCTTGCGGGAAACTCGGGGCATCAGTGGCTCACAGGTATAAAAGGTGAAGGATCAAAGGGCGTACTGGGCAACCCCGTTGCCGAACGACCAGTTCTCTTTTTTCACTTCCACCAGATTAATGAAAACATCCTCCAGACGCACCGCCAGTTCACGATTCAGGCTTTCGGCGATGGTTTTGTAGAGCAGTTTTTTCTTCTCATCCGTACGGCCTTCACTCAGCGTTATCTGGATGATCACCAGATTGTCGGTGCGTTTGATGCCCAGGTATTCGGGGTCGAAGATGAAATGATGTTCATCGTGTTCCGTCAGTATCTGGAAATTATCGTTTTCCGGCACGGCGATGGCGCTGTGCATGGCGGCGTAAATGAGCTGGCCGACACGTTTGGCGAAGGTGGGGTCCTGATGCTTTTTGATGTCGACACGAACCAGTGGCATGGGATGTCTCCAGAGAGAAGGCCGGTCAATTGAAAATACATGACATATGTCCTTTATCAAGCGAAAGCTGCTATTGGGCGATGAAGTGGCCTCCTGCTTTCTGTGGGAGTGAGCCTGCTAGCGATTGCGATGGGGCATTCAACAGGTTTGTAAACTGGTACACCGCTGGCGCTTTCAAGTAATCGAGGTAATTCTTTACAGATTTGTGGGTGAAATGGCTTGGGACGCCCACGGACTCAGATGCTTTCAGTTACCTATTGGTGTTTGCCCGCCGTACGCTGGCTCACACATAATCCACGGCATGTTTTTTCGTGCGCAGGCGCCCAGAGCGGCCCATCCAGGAGGAGGCGAACACATGTCAGCCAAGAAGATTTGTCGTAAGGAAACACGCTTGCCTATCAATCGAGTCATGGACGTCACAATGATTTCGACAACCGTGGGCAGTGCCGCGTTTGCGAATATGATTTTCCCTGGCCTTGGCAGCACCCTGGTCGGTGCTGTTCTAGGCGCAATTTTTGGTTTTCGAGCAACAAGATCGGCCCCATACCAAGGATAGGGCCCTATGCAGCTGGACCAATTCGACTGTTCCATTATCAGCAGCGTTCTTTGCATCGCTATATATCTGGGACTGTGCTGGTACTACAAACAAAAAGCAGACCTGACTCATGGCGTGATCATCGCTATGTCAATGACTGGCCTGGTCGCAGCCTGTGCCCTTGGATCAATCACGATGTCCTCAAGCCTTGAGCAGATTGGTGTGTTTCGGGAGCATAAACCGAGCATTTTAATCGGCACTTTGGCGATGATCTGGGTTTCGGTGACAACGGCGCATCAGTCTGTGATGCACCCTGTTCGGTCAGAAAAGCGACAATCGCCGTCCTGAAATCCTCTAATCCGCACCACCACTCCTCAGCTAAGTATTTGCTTTTATTCATTAAACCCGGACAATCGCGCCCCTGTTTCGGCCAGGGCGCTGCCTGTCGGGTTTTTCTGACTCGTCCTGGCCGGGTAGCAACTGACCGGAATGTGGAGATCCCACCGGATGAATGATCAGGCCAATAGCGTCGACAAACGCTATGTAACGGCGGCACCAGCGACTCTTTCGAGCTGGAACCGTCATGACACCACCTGGATGCTGGGCCTGTTTGGCACGGCCATCGGGGCCGGCACACTGTTTTTGCCGATCAACGCAGGGCTGGGCGGTTTCTGGCCGTTGCTGGTCCTGGCGGTGCTGGCGTTCCCGATGACCTTCTACGCACACCGTGGCCTGACCCGTTTCGTGCTGTCCGGACGCGAAGGTGCCGACATCACCGAAGTGGTGGAAGAACACTTCGGCATCAAGGCCGGTGCGTTGATCACCTTGCTGTACTTCTTTGCGATCTTCCCGATCCTGCTGATCTACAGCGTGGCGTTGACCAACACCGTGGGCAGTTTTCTGGAGCATCAATTGCACATCACTCCGCCGCCGCGTGCAGTGCTGTCGTTGGTGTTGATCCTCGGCCTGTTGGCGGTGGTGCGTTGCGGCGAGCAGGTGATCGTCAAGGCCATGAGCCTGATGGTGTACCCGTTCATCGTGGCGTTGCTGTTTTTGGCAGTGTTCCTGATACCGCACTGGAACGGCGGCATTCTGTCCACCGCCGGCACGCTGCCTGAACCGTCGGCGTTGCTGAGTACCTTGTGGCTGGCGATTCCGGTAATGGTGTTTTCGTTCAACCACTCGCCGATCATTTCGGCGTTTGCGGTCGACCAGAAGCGCCGTTACGGTGACCACGCCGAAGAGCGCAGCTCGCAGATCCTGTCCCGCGCTCACCTGTTGATGGTGGTGATGGTGCTGTTCTTCGTCTTCAGTTGCGTGCTGACCCTGTCGCCGGCACAACTGGCCGAAGCCAAGGCTCAGAACCTGTCGATTTTGTCGTACCTGGCCAACCACTTCAGCAACCCGACCATCGCCTTCGCAGCACCGTTGATTGCGTTTGTGGCCATCTCCAAGTCATTCCTGGGCCATTACATCGGTGCCAGCGAAGGCCTTAAAGGCCTGATCGTCAAGAGCGGCAAACGCCCGGCACCGAAGACGCTGGACCGCATGACCGCGGCGTTCATGCTGGTGGTCTGCTGGATCGTTGCCACGCTGAACCCAAGCATTCTGGGGATGATCGAAACCCTCGGCGGCCCGATCATCGCCGCGATCCTGTTCCTGATGCCGATGTACGCGATCCGCAAGGTGCCGGCGATGGCGCGCTATCGCGGCCAGGCGTCCAATGTCTTCGTGACAGCGGTGGGCCTGGTGGCGATTACCGCGTTGATTTACTCGCTGACCGCGTGATCGTTCGGACTGCTCGCGCAGCGCCGAATTGACAGCTACAGTGGCCGCTGCACGTGATACGTGCAGCGGTTTTTTTTCGCCTGGAGTCACCGGATTGACGAGCGCCTCCCCCCCCAATCTCACCGAACGACCCAATCCCTGGCGGGACCTGCTGGCCGGGTTGTCGATTGCCGGTCTGTTGCTACCCGAAGCGGTCGCCTATTCAAGCATTGCCGCGGTGGCGCCACAGGCAGGGGTGATCGCCTTGTTTGCCGGTTTGCTGTGTTATGGGCTATTCGGTACCAGCCGCTTTGCCATTGTGTCGGCTACTTCCTCGTCCGCGGCGGTGCTGGCCGCCGCTACCGCAACGCTGGCCAACGGCGATCCCCAGTTGCGTTCGACCCTGGCCATCGGCCTGGTGCTGATGACTGGCGCGTTCTTTTTGTTGGCCGGGCTGTTCAAGCTGGGCAGCGTGACCTCTTTCATTGCCAAACCGGTGCTGCGCGGCTTTGCCTTTGGTCTGGCACTGACCATCATCCTCAAGCAGGTTGCGAGTGTGGTCGGGGTGCATCTGAGCGACGGCAATCTGGTTCGGTTTCTGCCGCAACTGCTGGAACAACTTCCGCAATGGAATGGGGTGGCGGCGAGTGTCGCCGCCGTGGCATTAGCCTTATTGGTGCTGTTTGCAAGGTTCCGACGCTTGCCGGGCGGTTTGCTGGTAATCGTGATCGGCATCGTTGCCAGTCAGTGGCTGAATCTGCCTGCGTATGGGGTGAGGTTGATCGGTGTGATCGATTTGAACCTGGAAGTGCCGCGGTTACCGGTATTGCCCTTTACTGACTGGTTACGCTTGGGCGAATTGGCCTTTGCCATGGTGATGATCCTGTACGCGGAGTCATACGGCTCGATCAGTTCGTATGCGCTCAAGCATGGTGACCGGACTTCGTCGAGCCGCGATCTGCTGGCGCTGGGTGCGTCCAATCTGTTGTCCGGATTGTTTCATGGCATGCCGGCCGGGGCAGGGTATTCGGCAACCTCGGCCAATGAAGCGGCGGGGGCCACCTCACGACTGGCTGGTGGCGTGGCGGCGCTGGTGGTACTGCTTATCGTTTTGACGGTGTTGCCTTACATCGCCCTGACGCCGGAGCCGATTCTCGCCGCCATCGTGATCCATGCCCTGGCCCGGGGCTTGAGCCTGCAACCGCTGGGGCGGTATTTCATCTGGCGGCGCGATCGCTTGCTGGTGATCTGCGCGGTGGCTGCCGTGCTGGTGTTGGGGGTGCTGGACGGTCTGCTGCTGGCAGTGGCGATCAGTGTGGTGCTGATGCTCAAACAAATGTCGGCTGCGGATATTCAAACCCTCGGACGCATTGATGGTGGCCATGACTTTGTTGACCTGCAACGCCATCCTACGGCGCAGACGGTGCCTGGGGTGTTGATCGTTCGGCCGGGGGAGGCGTTGTTCTTTGCCAACGTCGAGCGGGTTCTGGGCAGCACCTTGCGCTTGATCCGCCATTCGCCAACGCCGATTCACTCGGTGATTCTCAGCCTGGAGGAATCACCTGATCTGGATGGCACCAGCATTGAGGCGTTGCAGGAATTTTTTGGGCGGGTGCGGGGGGAAGGGAAGCAGTTGGTGCTGGCACGGCTCAAGGATTCAGCGCAGACCGCGCTGGCGGTGTTGCCCGAGGTGGTGGGTGCGCAGGTGATCCTCAGTGACTTGAGCGTGGATGGCGCGGTACAACAAGCCCTTAAGATCAGCGCATAACCTTGTGGGAGCGGGCTTGCTCGCGAAGAGGGAGTGTC
>NZ_JBFULH010000217.1:0-6996 GCF_056400445.1 Pseudomonas sp. P5_B2
GCTGGACACTGCCACACCGCCGGTACGCATCGACGAGCTGGCGTTTGCAGCGGGCTTCAATTCGCTGTCGGCGTTTTACACCTGTTTTCGCCAGCACACCGGTCTGACGCCCAAGGCATACGCCAAACAAATTTCCTTGCGTGCCCGCGCGCAAGACAGCCCCTAAGCCCACGCATTAGGATCGACGCCATCGTAGTTTGAGTGGCGGAGTCTTGCATGTCGGCGTGGCGCACTATCAGTTTATGGATGGATCAACTCGACGAGCCAGTATTGGCCCGTCCGACGCTGGAACACGATCTTGACGTCGACGTGGTAATCATTGGCGCCGGCTACACCGGCCTGTGGACCGCGTATTACCTCAAACGTCTGGCGCCGGGCCTGGACATCGCCATTGTCGAAGCGCAAACCGCCGGTTTTGGCGCATCGGGCCGTAACGGCGGCTGGTTGATGGGCAATATTCTGGGTGAAGACCGGCTGCTCGCTGGCTTGTCCCCGGAGCGACGTCGCGCCTCATTCGACTTGCTGCACAGCATTCCTGACGAAGTAGAAGTCGTGCTGGAGCGTGAAGGCATCGCCTGCGATTTCCGCAAAGGCGGGGTGCTTTACTGCGCCGCACGCTACCCCGAGCAGGAAGCCAGTCTGCGCGGGTATCTGGATGATCTCTACCGCCAGGGCCTGACCGAAAGTGATTACCGCTGGCTCAGCCCCGAGCAACTGGCGCAACAGATCAGAGTTGCGAAGCCTTATGGCGGTATCTATGCACCGCACGTTGCGACCATCCACCCAGCAAAGTTGGTGCGAGGTTTAGCGCGGGCAGTGGAAAACATGGGGGTCAGAATCTATGAAAATAGTGCGGTTACGCAGTGGCAGTCGGGGAGCTTGCGCACCGCCAAGGCGACGGTTCGCAGTCGCTGGATTGTCCCGGCCGTAGAAGGCTACGCGACGACGTTACCGCCGCTGGGTCGCTATCAACTGCCGGTGCAAAGCCTGATCGTTGCCACCGAGCCACTGCCGGCTGCAACCTGGGACGAAATCGGTCTGAGTCGAGGCCAGGCTTTCAGCGAGAGCAGCCGTCAGGTGACCTACGGCCAGCGCACCGCCGACAATCGCCTGGTATTCGGGGCGCGGGGCGGCTACCAGTTTGCCGGCAAGGTACGCCATGACTTCGACCTGACGACCAGCGAAGTGGAGTTACGGCGCTATCTGTTCGGCGAGCTCTTCCCGCAACTGAAAAACGTGCTAATTACCCACGCCTGGGGCGGCAATCTTGGCATGTCGCGGCGCTTCAAACCGCACATGCTCTGCGATCGCGCCAGTGGCATCGCCTTGTCCGGCGGTTATGGCGGGGAGGGTGTTGGCGCCAGTAATTTGGGCGGCAGAACCCTCGCCGACCTGATTCTTGAACGCGATACCGAGTTGGTGCACCAGCCCTGGGTCATGCCGCAGGGCGGACTCGACACGCTCAAGGCCTGGGAGCCGGAACCCTGCCGCTGGCTCGGTTACAACGCGATCATCCGCAGCTTTGTCTACGAAGACCAGATCCTGGCCAACCCGGCTACCGCACCCTGGCGCCGCAAGCTGGCCAGCGGGGTTGCGGAGTTCATGGAAGGCTTCATGCAGTAAACAGCGCTATCTTTCGATTACCTGCCAATAACCAAAGCCTTACAGGACATCGAACGGTCCGGAAACTCTTGCCTGCAGCACTGAATAATCGCCTTTCGTTGGTCCCTACCTGTAATTTCTGACAGTAGATGTTTGCCCAAGCAAATCATAGAGTTACACCCGCAGGCATGGAGCCTGCTGGAGAAAGCTCTATGAAAAAGTCAGCATTCAGAAAATTGATCGAAGATGAAATTGAAGATGCAGCCAGCGACATCACGGCGAGAGGCACCAGATCCGATGACATCGCTTTAGGGCGATTAAAAATATTTCTGAGCCTTCGTCGAACCCTGGACAGCAAGACGACGCCCGAAGACGTCGGAGTGTGGGACGCGTTGAACGATATTCTCCGTCTGTTGAGGGTGCTCGATAGCAAGGAGACAATTTTCTCCGGACTTAAAGTTTAGCGGCTGAATTGCCCCCGGTGGCGGGGAAGCCACTCTTCCTCGCTACTGCTATTTTTATCCATAGATAGTTGATATCAATGTAGTGGCGCCTTTATTAATAAGTCCAACAAAATGAGACACGCTCGACAAAAAATAATATCGTTCTATTTAATAATTAAATGACTAATCGTCATACAATTTGCGCAAATCCCCCAAAACTAAACAAACTTTTGATAGCGCAGGCGTTAATTCCGGGCTTTTGCTGGATTTGCCAATTTGATGTCAAAAAAACGCTAGACGTTTGATTTCAAATTGTGTCAGTTTTCTTTCGCCTCCATTGGGCGAGTGATAGGACGATCTCGCCAGAGATCGTCGCTATCTGACAAAAGCTGTTCCATAGCCAAACAAGGAAGTGTGTTTATGTCGAAAATAAAAAACAATGCTATTGACCTGTCCGAACAGGCGATAACCCCCTTGCAGCATTGGCTGCACCGAGTTCTGCGTATAACCAGATCGACAGTTTCAGCCATCAGTATGACCGCGGCGGCAATCTCACGGTCAATGGCAACCCCTCCTTTTCCGTCGAGCAGGCGGCGACCCAATTGCTGCGCGACGGTGCTGCCTACCAGGACAAGGACGGCAGCGGCAAAATCGAACTGACCTACACGTTCCTGACCTCGGCGTCTTCGAGCACCATGAACAAGCACGGGATTACCGGCTTCAGCCAATTCAGTACGCAGCAAAAAGCCCAAGCGGTACTCGCCATGCAATCCTGGGCCGATGTAGCCAACGTTACCTTTACCAATAAGTCTACGGGCGGCGACGGTCACATGACACCTACACCGGGCCAACGCTGGTCAACCAGGGTCGATTGGCGATCAACGGTTCGCTGGCTTCAACGGTCACCGTCAATGACAACGGGATCGTCGGTGGCAACGGTCGTATCGGCGGATTGACTGCCAAACGCGGCGGCACCGTGGCGCCGGGCAATTCCATCGGCACCTTGCAAGTGGCGGGCGACGTGACCTTCGAGCCCGGTTCGACATACGCCGTGGAACTATCGCCCACCCGCAGTGACCAGATCGTCGCTGGCGGCAATGCCGTCATCGACGGCGCCACCGTCAGCCTGTCCCTGGAAAACAGCCCGACATTGCTGACCGCCGGCGAAGTGAAATCCCTGCTCGGCAATCAGTACAACATCCTGCAAGCGGCCGGCGGCATAGAAGGGCGCTTCGGTGCGGTGGTGCCCGATTATCTGGTCATTGGCGGATCACTCGACTACTCGGCCACCAGCATTCAACTGGCCGTCGAGCGCAACGCCGCTTCCTTCGCCAGCGTCGGCCAAACCCCGAACCAACGCGCTGTGGCCGCTGCCGCCGAGCAACTGGGTGCAGGCAACGCGCTGTACGAAACCCTGCTACTGTCGCCAACCGCCGCCGTCGCTCAGCAAGCTTTCCAGCAACTGTCCGGTGAGATTTATCCGGCCATCGGTACGCTGCTGATCAACGACAGCCGTTACCTGCGCGATGCCGTCGGTGAGCGCTTGCGTGAACACGATCTGTTCGACGCCGCCRCGCCAACGGATAACCGCAGCAACGCCTGGCTCAAAGTGCTCGGTGCCTGGGGCAAGAGCGATGGCGGGCATGACAACGCCAGTTCCAACAGCTCCATCGGCGGCCTGCTGGCCGGGGTCGACGGTCTGATCACCGAAGGCACACGACTGGGTTTCGTGACCGGTTATAGCGACAGCTCGTTGAGCATGGGCGATGGCACGCATTCGTCAGCCTCGGTCGACAGCTACCACTTGGGTGCTTATCTGGGGCATGAAATCGACACACTGCGATTGAGCGTCGGTGGCGCTTACAGCTGGCATCGCATCGACGTGAAACGCGATCTGCAATTGGGCGACGTGAGCCGTAAACAGAAGACCAAACGCGATGCGACGACCGCGCAATTGTTCACCGAAGCGGCGTATCGCCTGGACGTGCAACCGCTGGCGCTGGAGCCGTTCGCCAATCTGGCTTATGTGCACCTGAACAGCGACAGCTTCACCGAAAAAGGTGACGCGGCCGCACTCAAGGGCGGTGAAGACAACCGTGACGCCGTGCTTTCAACCCTGAGTCTGCGGGCGAGCAAAGCGATTGCCCTGTCGGACAAACAGCAGCTGGAACTGTCCGGCACGTTGGGCTGGCAGCACAACCTGAGCAATACCCGCGCCGAAGATCACCTGGCCTTCGCCAACGGCAATACCGCGTTCAGCGTGCAAAGCGTGTCGCTGGACCGCAATGCCGCCGTCATCGGCGCACGCGCCGGTTTGTCGGTGGCTAAGGATGTCCGTGTGAGCCTGGATTACAACGGCCTGCTCGGTTCCAACGAAAAAGACCACGGTGTGGGCCTGACGCTGGACTGGCAGTTCTGATCACACAAGGCTACAGGCACTAAAGGCTGCCGGGCGCTTCGTGAGTGAGGCGTCCCGGTTGTGAGCCATCTCTGACAATTCCAACAAAAGAGAGGCAATACCAATGGGTATGTACGACTACAAAAACTTCGGCACAGCGGACTCCAAAGCGTTGTTTAGCGACGCCATGGCGATCACGCTGTATTCCTATCACAACCTCGATAACGGCTTTGCGACCGCCTATCAGCACAACGGCTTTGGCCTTGGCTTGCCCGCGACATTGGTCACCGCGCTGCTGGGTGGCACCGATTCCCAGGGCGTCATTCCTGGCATTCCCTGGAACCCCGATTCGGAAAAAGCCGCACTGGATGCTGTGCAAAAAGCCGGCTGGACATCGATCACCGCCTCGCAATTAGGCTACGACGGCAAAGTCGACGCGCGCGGAACCTTCTTCGGTGAGAAGGCCGGTTACACCACGGCGCAAGTCGAGATCCTCGGCAAGTACGACACCCAGGGACAACTCACCGAAATCGGCATCGCCTTTCGCGGCACCAGCGGCCCACGGGAAACCCTGATCGGTGACTCCATTGGCGACGTGATCAACGACCTGCTGGCGGCATTTGGCCCCAAGGATTATGCAAAAAACTACGTTGGCGAAGCCTTCGGCAATGGGCTGGACAGTTTGTCCGGTTCAGCGATGGTGATCGCTGATGTTTATGGGGTGCCGGTAAGGAGCTCATCGCGAGCAGGCTCGCTTCCACACGGATTTTGTGAACGCCGCAGGTCCACTGTGGGGGCAGGGCTTGGCCGCGATGAACGATACGCGGTCTTCAATCTTCTTCCGGGCGAATCGTGGCCACTTCCTTGGAATTGACCCTCACCGTCTTGCCTGAARTATCCTCGAACTCGTAGAAGCCGTCCTTGGTCTTGGTGTCCGGCATGTCCTTGGTCAAATACTGGGTGCCGTTTTGCAAGGTCACGACCGTCGGTGTCGAGCAGCCGGTCAAGGCTAACAAGGCTGCCGTGACCAGCGGCAAACTCAGGGTTTTGATGTTCATGTCCACCTCCCACAATGCTGAAAAGAACCTCTATGCCGGTTGATGCCATCGATCGACATAGAGTTCGATGCCCGCCGGAAAATGACCGAATAACGTCGCCGCTTATCCTTTTCCGTTTGCACGACACCGCGGGTAACTGTTATCTGTACGCATAACCAGTACTCGCTCGCCATGGCGCTATTCCCTGTGACTGCAAATCCCCTCGACGATCCGTTCTATTACCTGAACAATTTCATGCAAGTGCTTGACTGGCTTGAACATCGATATGCCGATCTATTAAGTGTAGAAGAACAAACCTTCATCCGTGATTTCTCCCGACTACCCAAGGAGTCGCGAGCGCTGCTGGTCAGGATGGTGATGCGCAAGGGCGTGCATTTCAGGGCCGGCAAACTGAGTTATGTCGAGATCGGTGCCATCGCCAGCGCGGCCGAGCCCTTGCTGGCGGCAGGCTGGATCGATGAAGCATCGCCCTTGCACATTGAGGAGCTGTTCGAAGTGCTGCTCAAGGCTGAGATTGTTCAGTGCTTTGGCGCTGCTATTGATCAGCCCAAAGGCAAAAAGAGCGATTGGCTCCCCCTGCTGACTGAACAGTTTTGCGAGACACAAAGCTTTGCCCAATGGTGCCCGGCACTGAATGACCGGCTGTTCACCCTGACCATCATGGATCTGTGTGACCGGTTTCGGCTGATGTTTTTCGGCAACCTCTATCAGGACTGGTCCGAGTTTGTACTGGCCGATCTCGGCATTTTCACCTATGAAAAAGTCGAATTCAGCGCCGAATCCCGCGGCTTGCGCAGCCGTGAGGACGTCGACGCCTGCCTGTTCCTGCACCAATGCCAGCAGCATTTCGAGGCGGGAGAGCCGCTGGCCTCCATCGTCGAGCAAATCAATGGTTTGATACTCAGAAATCCGTGGCTGCAACGTCGGCGCGGCAAGTTGCTGTTTCAGATCGGTCAGCACTGCGAGCGCATCGCCGATTYCGCAGGCGCGCTGACGATTTATCGAGACTGCGCCTATCCCGGAGCACGCGTGCGGCTGATTCGGGTGCTGGAGCTCTGTGGTGAATATCAGCTCGCCCTGGACTTGGCGACGCAAGCCCAGCAATCGCCGGAAAGCGCCGCCGAGCATCAACATGTGTTGCGCGTGCTACCCAGGCTGCGACGTAAACTCGGTGGTCCGGCGCAGAAGCGACCAGCCCCACGGCCAATGCAGCGCCTTGACCTTCATCTGCCCAGAACCGATCTGGCGTTGTCGGTTGAAAATTACGTGCAGGCACACCTGGCGGAAGAACAGGCGCCGGTACATTACGTCGAGAACAGCCTGATCAACTCGCTGTTCGGGTTGTTGTGCTGGCCGGCCATTTTCGCGCCGCTGCCGGGGGCGTTTTTTCACCCGTTCCAGCGTGGGCCGGTTGACCTGTTGCATGAAGACTTCTGCGCGCGGCGTGCCGAACTGTTCCAGGCGTGCCTGGCCGAGCTCGAAGACGGTCGTTACC
>NZ_JBFULH010000218.1:0-6980 GCF_056400445.1 Pseudomonas sp. P5_B2
GCATTACTTTTGGTGATAGGCAATACCATTCGTCTTCATATTGAAAACCGCCGCACAGAGATAGAAGTGATTAAACTCGTCGGCGGCACTGACAGCTATGTACGCAGGCCTTTTTTGTACATGGGCGCGCTTTATGGCTTCGGTGCGGGGATGCTGTCTTGGGGCCTACTGGCGTTTGGCTTGAACTGGCTGAACGACGCGGTGGTTGGGCTGGCCGGCTTGTACGGCAGTGATTTCGCGCTGGCCGGTGTGCCAGCTGCCGATGGTCTGTCTCTCTTGCTTGGCGCGGTGCTGTTGGGGTATATCGGTGCATGGATTGCAGTCGCACGCCACCTGAGGGAGCTTGCGCCTAAGTAGTATCATTTTGCTCGTATTGACCTTTCAGCGTTTATGGGAACTTTTTTTTCGGTTTCCGGTCAATTTTCGCAGTGCTGAACTGCACGAGTTTGTAAGTGGGAGGTTTTTTCGTATGACCAATTCTTTGCAACCTGCATATGCTCTGGTCCCGGGTGCGAACCTGGAGGCTTATGTGCACACCGTGAACAGCATTCCATTGCTGACGCCGGAGCAGGAGCGTGAACTGGCCGAGAGTCTCTATTATGAGCAGGATTTGGGGGCGGCTCGGCAGATGGTGCTCGCCCACCTGCGTTTTGTCGTACATATCGCCCGTAGCTATTCCGGCTACGGTCTGGCTCAGGCTGACCTGATCCAGGAAGGCAACGTCGGCCTGATGAAGGCGGTCAAGCGCTTCAACCCGGAAATGGGTGTGCGTCTGGTTTCGTTCGCGGTGCACTGGATCAAGGCGGAAATCCACGAGTTCATCCTGCGCAACTGGCGCATTGTGAAAGTCGCGACCACCAAGGCCCAGCGCAAGTTGTTCTTTAACCTGCGCAGCCAGAAGAAGCGTCTGGCCTGGTTGAACAACGAGGAAGTCCACCGTGTCGCGGAAAGCCTCGGCGTAGAGCCGCGGGAAGTGCGTGAGATGGAAAGTCGCCTGACCGGCCATGACATGGCCTTCGATCCGGCTGCGGAAGCGGACGACGACAGTGCTTTCCAGTCGCCAGCCAACTATCTGGAAGACCACCGGTACGACCCGGCCCGTCAACTGGAAGACGCTGACTGGAGCGACAACTCCAACCACAACCTGCACGAAGCACTGGAAGTGCTGGACGACCGCAGCCGTGACATCCTCTATCAGCGCTGGTTGGCTGAAGAAAAAGCCACGCTGCACGACCTCGCGCAGAAGTACAACGTATCGGCCGAGCGTATCCGTCAGCTCGAGAAGAGCGCTATGAACAAGCTCAAGTTGTCGATCGCCGCATAACCTGTGACCCGGCAATAAAAAACGCCCCGATCATTGATCGGGGCGTTTTTGTTTGTGCGCGGTTTTCCAAATTGACAACTAACACCTGTGGGAGCGAGCAGGCTCACTCCCACAGGGGATTTGCGGTGTTACTGGGACCAAGGCGCCCGGCGCGAATCGTTGAGGCCAACCAGATAACTATCCCCACCCAACTGACTCATCTGCCGCCGAATCCACCCGGCCCTCCGCGCAACGTAGTTGGTCGGATGGCTCGCGCTCCACACTCGCGGGTTGGGCAAGACGGCGGCCAGCAAGCTCGATTGCTGACGGTTCAGACTTTTAGCACTCACACCGAAGTGATGGTGTGCCGCAGCCTCTGCCCCAAACACCCCGTCATCCCACTCAACACTGTTGAGGTACACCTCAAGAATCCGCTGTTTGGGCCAGAGCACTTCGATCAGCCCGGTAAACCACGCTTCCAGGCCCTTACGCAGCCAACTGCGCCCAGACCACAAAAACAGATTCTTCGACACTTGCTGGCTCAGCGTGCTGGCGCCGCGAATCGATCCGCCTAGTTCGTTATGAGCCAGGGCCGCCTGAATCGCGCCAAAGTCAAAACCCCAGTGCTCAGGGAATTTCTGGTCCTCGCCCGCAATCACCGCGAGTTTCAGGTCATCGGAGATTTCATCCCAGGGTTTCCAGGTGCGCTGCAGGTCAATCGGCTCGCCGTTGAACCAGGATTCAATTTTGCGCTCGACCATCAACGCCGTTCCCGGCGGCGGCACAAAGCGAAAGATCAGCACAAGCAATACGCTGCCACCCGCGAACCAGAGCACGGCCTTTGTGAATCGTCGCAAATATATACGCAGCATAGAGATGGCTTGGCCGAACCCGTTGAGCGGGCCATTATACAGACCCTGTTGATCGAGTCTGACTGGAGTTCTTCATGCTGCGTGGCTTTTTGATGCTGGCCGCTTTCTTCGGCTTCACCGGCGTTGCCCTGGGCGCGTTCGCCGCTCATGGCCTGAAAAACCGTCTGACCCCCGAGTACCTGGCGATTTTCCACACTGGCGTCACCTACCAACTGGTGCACACCTTGGCATTGCTGGGCGTGGCGCTGCTGGCTACGCAGATTCCCGGTCGCCTCGTCACCTGGGCCGGAGTTTCATTTGCCGTCGGGATTCTGCTGTTCTCCGGCAGCTTATACGTGCTGACGCTGACGGGGGTCAGCAAGCTCGGCATCATCACCCCATTCGGTGGTCTGGCGTTCCTCTCGGGCTGGATTTGCTTGGGCCTCGCCGCCTGGCGCTTGCCGCTTACCGCTTGACGCTTGTTGCTGACCTTTAGGTCACGATCGGGCTAGAATGCCAGCCCCTAAAAATGATGGCGGCATTCGGTATGCGCATTCAGTTGAACGGCGAATCCCTTGAACTGCCCGACGGTGAAACCGTTGCGGCCCTGCTGACTCGTCTGGAACTGACCGGACGCCGGGTGGCGGTTGAGCTCAATCTGGATATCGTCCCGCGCAGTCAGCATGCCGACACCACGCTGAACGACGGCGACAGCGTCGAAGTCGTCCACGCCATCGGCGGCGGCTAGTCGCCATTCGGCCCTGAAGGGCCACAGAATTCTGCAAGAACCTCACCCCTACAGAGGATTTCCCATGAGCATCGTTCGTAGCGACAAGCCTTTCGTCCTGGCCGGTCGTACTTACCAGTCGCGTTTGCTGGTCGGTACCGGCAAGTACCGTGACATGGAAGAAACCCGTCTGGCCATCGAAGCCTCGGGTGCCGAGATTGTCACCTTCGCCGTGCGCCGCACCAATCTGGGCCAGAACCAGGGCGAACCGAACCTGCTGGATTTCCTGTCGCCGGATCGCTACACCTTCCTGCCGAACACTGCCGGTTGCTACGACGCGATCGAGGCTGTGCGCACCTGCCGCCTGGCCCGTGAGCTGCTCGATGGTCACAACCTGGTGAAGCTGGAAGTGCTGGCGGATCAGAAAACCCTGTTCCCCAACGTGATCGAAACCCTCAAGGCCGCTGAATCGCTGGTCAAAGAAGGTTTTGACGTGATGGTCTACACCAGCGATGACCCGATCATTGCTCGCCAACTCGCGGAAATCGGCTGCATCGCGGTCATGCCGCTGGCGGGTCTGATCGGTTCGGGCCTGGGGATCTGCAACCCGTACAACCTGCAGATCATCCTCGAAGAAGCCAAGATCCCGGTGCTGGTGGATGCCGGTGTCGGTACCGCTTCCGACGCCACCATCGCCATGGAGCTGGGGTGTGACGCAGTGCTGATGAACTCGGCCATCGCCCACGCCCAGCAGCCAATCATGATGGCCGAAGCCATGAAACACGCCATCGTGGCAGGTCGCTTGGCCTACCTCGCCGGCCGCATGCCGAAAAAACTCTATGCCAGCGCCTCCTCGCCGCTGGATGGTCTGATCAAGTAAGAGCCATTGATGACTGAATCAAACGACACGCCAATCCAGACGGAAGAAGGCGAAGAGCGCCAACACCGCCGCATCAAGAGTTTCGTGATGCGCGCCGGGCGCATGACTGAAGGCCAGCAAAAAGGTCTGGAGCAGGGCACGCCGCTGTTCGTGCTGCCGCTGGCCGATGCGCCGGTGGACTTCGACCAGGTGTTCGGCCGCTCGGCGCCGCGCTCGCTGGAAATCGGTTTTGGCATGGGCCATTCGCTGCTGGAAATGGCCGCGGCCTCGCCGGAACAGGATTTCATCGGCGTGGAAGTTCACCGTCCAGGTGTCGGCGCGCTGCTCAATGGCGTGCTGACCCAGGGCCTGACCAACCTGCGGGTTTACGATTGCGACGCGATTGAAGTGCTCAATCGCTGCATCGCCGACAACAGCCTCGATCGCCTGATGCTGTTTTTCCCGGACCCGTGGCACAAGAGCCGTCACCACAAGCGCCGTATCGTTCAGGCGTCATTCGCCGAACTGGTACGCAGCAAGTTGAAGGTTGGCGGTGTGCTGCACATGGCCACCGACTGGGAACCGTACGCCGAGTACATGCTGGAAGTGATGAACGTCGCCCCGGGCTATCGCAACCTCGCCGAAGATGGCAAGTGCGTCCCGCGTCCGACCGAACGCCCGATCACCAAGTTCGAACGCCGCGGCGAACGTCTTGGGCACGGGGTGTGGGACCTGAAGTTCGAAAAACAGTCCTGATCAACCTGATACCCGATGATCGTTCCCACGCTCTGCGTGGGAATGCCTCAACGGACGCTCCGCGTTCGGCTCTGAATGGGACGCGGAGCGTCCCTGGCTGCATTCCCACGCAGAGCGTGGGAACGATCATACGATCATACGATCATCAGCCCTCAGCGGCGATCGGCAACTACGCCAATCAGCACCAGTACCACTAACAACACCGGCGCCAGGCTGTAGTTGTTGAACTGGCCCAGCCCTTTGACGATCCACGGCGTGGCGTAGATCAACGCGGCGCCGCTGCCGATCAGGCACAGCAGGGCCATCAGTGGGACGCGCAGGGCGCCGGCAATGCTGCCCAGGCGTTGCTCGACCCAGCCTTTGAAGTCCGAACCGAACAGCACTAGCAGACAGCCCACCAAAGCCAGGGCGATTTCCGATAAGTTGCTGCGGCTCCAGCGGGACACCGTGGCGAGCAGGTCAAGTATCAAATCCATTCGTTTTCCCTTAGGGCTGAAATCAGCTCAGAAATTTTTGCAGCAAGTCATTGAGAAACAGCTGTCCACGCTCGGTGGCCGCCAGACGTGACGGTTCGACCTGCAACAGGCCACTTTGTTCGGCTTCGCGGCGGTGTTCGGCGAGGCTTTCCAGGCTCAGCCCGGTGCGCTCCGGATACAGCCGCGATTCGACGCCCTCGGTCAGGCGCAACGCGTTCATCAGGAACTCGAACGGCATCTCATCATTAGTCAGCGCTTTCTCGCCGGCCTTGAAGCTTTTCGCCGGGTTGAGGTAGTCCTTGGGCAAGCGAGTCTTCCAGGTGCGCACGATGCGCCCGTCCGGATGGCTGAGCTTGCCGTGGGCGCCAGCGCCAATGCCGATGAAGTCGCCGAAACTCCAGTAATTGAGGTTATGCCGCGCCGGACGACCAGGCTGGGCGTAAGCCGAGACTTCGTATTGCGCGTAACCGTGTTCGGCAAGCAGCGCCTGACCCGCTTCCTGAATGTCCCACAACGTGTCGTCTTCCGGCAGCGTTGGAGGCTGGTTCCAGAACACCGTGTTTGGCTCCAGCGTCAGCTGATACCAGGACAAATGGGTCGGCTTCAGGGCGATGGCCTGGCGCAGGTCACTCAACGCATCGTTCAGCGACTGGTCGGGCAACCCATGCATCAAGTCCATGTTGAAATTATCGAACCCGGCCTGACGCGCCATACCAGCGGCACGCACTGCTTCGTCGCCGTTGTGAATCCGCCCCAAGGCCTTGAGTTTCTCTTCCTGAAAGCTCTGGATGCCGATTGACAGGCGATTGATGCCCAGCGCGCGGTAAGCGACAAACTTCTCTTGTTCGAACGTCCCCGGATTGGCTTCCAGAGTGATTTCTATGTCGCTGGCAAACGGAATGCGTTGCTCGACGCCCTTGAGCAAGCGGCCCAACGCTTGCGCGCTGAACAGGCTTGGCGTGCCGCCGCCAAAGAAGATCGAGCTCAGCTCGCGGCCGTAGACTGCGTGCAGATCTTGATCGAGGTCAGCCAGCAGCGCGTCGACGTACTCTTCTTCCGGCAGCRCCGGGCTGGCGGTGTGGGAGTTGAAGTCGCAATAAGGGCATTTACGCACACACCACGGGATGTGGATGTACAGCGCCAGAGGCGGCAACACGGGCAGTGACGCTCGTGGCGATTGGGCGTCGCCGCCGAAGATCAGCGGTGACGCGGATGAGTCGTGGATCATTTCAGGCCCAGACGCTGGCGCAGCAGTTCCATTGCACGGGCGCGGTGGCTGATGAGGTTCTTGTCGCTCGGGCTCAGTTCGGCGCTGGAGCAATCGCGCTCCGGTACCCAGAACAGCGGATCGTAGCCAAACCCGTGCTCGCCACTGGCGGCCGGCAGAATACGCCCGTGCCACAGGCCTTCGCAGAGGATCGGCAGCGGATCATCGGCATGACGCACCAGCGCCAGGACGCAGACGAACTGCGCGCCGCGCTCGGCTTCCGGGACGTCTTTCAAAACGTCGAGCAGCTTGGCGTTATTCGCCGCATCGCCCTGACCATCTGCATAACGAGCCGAATAGATCCCTGGCGCACCGCCGAGGAAATCCACCGCCAACCCGGAATCGTCAGCCAGCGCCGGCAAGCCGGAAATGCGCGCTGCATTGCGGGCCTTGAGGATGGCGTTTTCGACGAACGACAGGCCGGTTTCTTCAGGCTCGACAGTGCTGAACTCGCCGATCGATCGCAGTTGCACCGAGTTGCCGAGCATTGCCTGGAGTTCTTTGAGTTTGCCGGCGTTGTGGCTGGCCAGTACGAGCTGTGTGAAGTTGATCATTGGCCGGGGAAAATCTCTTGGTTAAAACTGATGGTGTTGATTTTGTCACCGATCTGCACCTTGATGTCGAAGGTGCGGGTTTCGGTCTGGGGCACCGAGTACTGAGCGATGTAGTAGATGGCGCCCTTTTCGGTAATTTGTCTGAAGTTCAGCGTCTCGCTCTGGCTGGTCAGATCCTTGACAGTGC
>NZ_JBFULH010000219.1:0-6972 GCF_056400445.1 Pseudomonas sp. P5_B2
ACATAGATGTTGGCTGTGAAATCGCATTCGCGAGCAAGCCCGCTTCCACATTGACCGTGTTTACAACGGCATGGTGTAGTGCAGCGCGTAACTTTCTATGCCATCGTTGTGTTTGGCCATACCGCCATTGGAATAGTGCGTCGCACGAATTCCGACTTCATGACCGCCGGCAAAACGCGCACCAAAACCGAAACGGTCTTCGAACTGGAAGGATTGGCCAATGTCGTTCTCTTCAAGTTCGGTATGGGAGAAAAACGCCACCCCAATACCCGCTTCGATATAAGGTTTGACCGACTGACCGGCAAACTCGTAAACAAACACCGGCGAGAACGACAAGCTGTTGTTGCTGGAAGTACTGTCACCGTCCCAATAGGTGTAGGCACCGCTCCAGAAACCCGTCAGACGCCCCACGTCGCTTTGCCACCAGCTCTTGTCCCAATCGAATTGCATGCCCAGGCGATAGGTCATGGTTGAATCGGGAGTCTGGCCGACCCCGAACTCCACGCCTGCGGCCTGCGCGGTGAAACTTTGCCCCATTAAAGCGGCCGCAATCGCGGCCAAGCAGAATAGTCGCTTCACTAGAAACATCCTTTTCCGAACGATTTCGTATGGTTTCTGTTGCTTTACGCTATAGAAGTCGACGTTTGATCAAAAGTTCATACCAATTGCTCTTTCGCCCCCCACTCGTTTCTTACCCCTCGAAGCTTCTCACAACGCCGGGCGTATTCCACAGTATCGGCAAGATATTTGTGAAATGAACCGGATCGGCACTCGTCCAGAACTGAGCGGCACGAACCGGCCCATCGGCGAGCAATTCACGCTCGGCCAACAGACGCTGAAGTTGCCGCGCAACAGCAGCCCCCGTGTCGATCAGACTGATGTCATCCGGGATCATCTGCTTAAGCAAAGGTTTCAGGAAGGGATAATGCGTACATCCCAGAATCAGGGTGTCGCACCCGGCGCCCAGCAGCGGCTCGACATACCGGGCCAGCAATTGACGCAGTGCCATACTGTGCAAATCACCGTTTTCAATCAGTTCTACCAGACCGGGACATGGCTGAGTGATGACGCGCACGTCGGTGGCGAAGCGGTCGAGCAAGGCTGCGAACTTGGCACTCTGCAAGGTGCCCGTGGTGGCGAGCACCCCCACCACACCGCTGCGGGTCGCAGCGGCGGCGGGTTTGACCGCAGGCTCCATGCCAACGATGGGCCACTGGGGATAATCACGCCGCAAATCTGCAACGCCTGCGACGGTCGCGGTATTGCACGCCAGCACCAAGGCCTTCGCCCCCTGCTGCTGGAAAAATTCGGCCATGACGCTACAGCGCTGGCGGATGAATTCCGGGGTTTTCTCGCCGTAGGGAACATTCCCGCAATCGGCGACATACAGCAGTGACTCGTTGGGCAGCAAACGCTGGATCTCGGCCAGCACCGAGAGCCCACCGACACCGGAGTCGAACACGCCAATCGGCGCTTCACGCATGTGTCGAACCGCAGACACTACAGCCGGGATCGCGCTTGACCCGCAATTCGCGAAAGCGCGAGCCCAGCGCATCAATCAATAACAGACGCCCCACCAGCGACTCGCCGAAACCGACCAGCAGTTTCATGGCTTCCAGTGCCTGAAGGCTCCCCACCAACCCCACCAACGGCCCGACGACACCGGCTTCGCTGCACGTCAGTTCGGCTTCGCTGCCATGCCCGTATAAACAGTGGTAACAAGGGCTCTCCGGACGGCGCGGGTCGAACACCGACAGTTGCCCTTCGAGGCGAATCGCCGCGCCACTGACCAGTGGTTTGCGGGCCGCGACACAGGCAGCATTGACTGCTTCGCGGGTGGAGAAGTTGTCGGAACAATCGAGCACCAGATCCACTGCTGCCACGGCGGCGGCCAAGGAATCCTCGTCCAGGGCTGCGCGATGGGCGATCAGTTTTATCTCGGGATTGATCGCGCTCAGGCGCTTGATCGCCGAATCAACCTTGCTCAGGCCGACGCTATCGGTGTCGTGAACGATCTGGCGTTGCAGGTTGGTCAGGTCGACCGTATCGAAGTCGGCGAGGTGCAGCTCACCCACACCCGCCGCAGCCAGGTACAGCGCAACCGGCGAGCCGAGACCGCCGAGACCGACGATCAACACGCGGCTTTCTTTCAGTCGCAACTGGCCGTCGATGTCGACGTGTTGCAATAGAATCTGCCGACTGTAGCGCAACAATTCCTGATCATTCAGCACGGCAAGCGCCCCAGGCTGATACGTTCGTGACCACCCAGATCGATACGGCTATGGACGTCTTCAAAGCCGTGAGTCAGCAGCAAATCGCGTACGGCACTGGCTTGATCGTAGCCGTGTTCGAGCATCAGCCAGCCACCGGCTTCGAGGTAGTCCGGTGCCTGGGCGACGATCAAGCGCAGATCATCGAGCCCGTCGGCACCGGCCACCAGCGCACTGGCCGGCTCGAAGCGCACATCGCCTTCCACCAGATGCGGGTCGGAGGAAGGGATGTACGGCGGGTTGCTGATGATCAGTTGAAAACGCTGATCTGCCAGGGCGCTGAACCAATGGCTGCTCAGTACCGTGACATTGTTGAGATGCAGGCGCTGGCGGTTGCGCTCGGCCAGGGCCACGGCTTCAAGCACGCGATCCACCGCCGTGACCTTCCACGCCGGGCGCTCGCTGGCCAGGGCCAAGGCGATGGCGCCACTGCCGGTGCCCAGGTCGAGGACCTTGGCAGGTGTGGTCGGTAACAACTCGAGCGCAGCTTCCACCAGCAACTCGGTATCCGGACGCGGGATCAGTGTGTGCGGAGCCACTTCAAGGTCCAGCTTCCAAAACCCTTGCTGGCCCAGAATGTAAGCCACCGGTTCACCGCCACGACGACGCTGCAAATAACTGGCAAACGTCAGCGCCGCTTCAGTGGGGACAATGCGCTCAGGCCAAGTGTGTAGAAAACTGCGGGGCTTGCCCAATGCGGCAGCCAGCAACAACTCGGCATCCAGACGCGCGGTGGGCGAGTCGGGCAAATCGGCGGCGCGCAACAAACTGGCAATGATCGTCATTTATTCACCTATCGCCGCCAATTGATCGGCCTGGTATTCGGCCAGCAACGGCTCGATCACCGCATCGACTCCGCCGGCGAGGATTTCGTCGAGCGAATACAGCGTCAGGTTGACCCGGTGGTCGGTGACCCGACCCTGGGCAAAGTTGTAGGTACGGATCCGCTCGGAGCGATCACCGGAACCGACCAGCAATTTACGCTCGCTGGCGATGGCATTCGCGGCGGCGCTGGTTTGCTGATCATTCAGTTTGGCCGACAGCCAGGACATCGCCCGCGCGCGGTTTTTGTGCTGCGAGCGTTCTTCCTGGCACTCCACGACAATACCGGACGGCAAGTGCGTGATGCGGATCGCCGAGTCGGTCTTGTTGACGTGCTGACCACCGGCGCCGGAGGACTTGTAGGTATCGATGCGCAAATCAGACGGGTTGATCTCGATCGCTTCCTGCTCGTCCGGCTCGGGCAACACGGCCACGGTGCAGGCCGAGGTGTGGATACGGCCCTGGGATTCAGTGGCCGGAACCCGTTGCACACGGTGCGCGCCAGATTCGAACTTGAGCTTGCCGTAGACGCTGTCTCCTTCAACCCGGGCGATGACTTCTTTATAGCCACCGTGCTCGCCGATGTTCTCGGAGAGGATTTCCACCCGCCAGCCACGACGCTCGGCGTAACGCGAATACATGCGAAACAGGTCGCCGGAGAAAATCGCCGCCTCGTCACCGCCGGTGCCGGCACGGATTTCGAGGAACACGTTGCGGCCGTCGTTCGGGTCTTTGGGCAACAGCATGCGTTGCAAGCTGGCTTCCAGCTCGATCAGTTGCTCCTTGGCTTCGCGGACTTCTTCCACGGCCATTTCGCGCATGTCCGGGTCGCTGTCCTTGAGCAGCGCCTGGGCACCTTCGAGGTCCCCTTGCACTTTGAGCAACTGCTTATAGGTGCCGACAATCGGCTCGACTTCCGCGTATTCCTTGGAATAGGTGCGGAATTTGTTCTGATCGGAAATGACTTCGCCATCGCCAAGCAAGGCGGTCAATTCCTCGAAACGGTCCTGGAGGATGTCCAGCTTATTGAGCAGTGACGCTTTCATTGCGGTTTTTTATCCGAAAAGCTATCCGATGAGCCCTCATTCAGGGCAAAGAGTTCCTGGGCCATGGCCAGCGCATCGAGGCGGCCTTCGGCAGAGAGCTTTTTCAATTGCACACTGGGGGCATGCAACAGTTTGTTGGTCAGGCCGCGCGCCAGTTGCACCAGCACGTCTTCGGCGCTGCTGCCGTTGGCCAGCATGCGCTGGGCCTTTTGTAATTCTTCGTCGCGCAGGCGCTCGCTTTGTTGACGATAAGCCTTGAGCACATCCACTGCCGCCAGCTCGCGCAGGCGGACCATGAAATCTTCGGCGCCGATCAACACCATTTCTTCCGCCGCCTGGGCTGCGCCCTGACGGCTCTTGAGGTTCTCGGCAACTACTTCGTGGAGATCGTCGACGCTATACAGGTAAACGTCGTCCAGTTCGCCGACTTCCGGCTCGATATCGCGCGGGACGGCGATGTCCACCATGAAGATCGGCTTGTGCTTGCGCAGCTTCAGCGCGCTTTCCACCGCACCTTTGCCAAGAATCGGCAACTGGCTGGCAGTGGAACTGATAACGATATCACTGCGCACCAGCTCGGCCGGGATGTCCGAGAGCAGCACGGCGTGAGCGCCAAACTGCTCGGCCAGAATGCTCGCGCGCTCCAGAGTGCGGTTAGCGACGACAATGCGTTTTACACCCAGCTCGTGCAGATGGCGAGCGACCAGGGTGATGGTTTCGCCAGCACCTATCAACAACGCCTGGCTGCGTTGCAGGTCACTGAAAATCTGTTTGGCCAGGCTGACCGCGGCAAACGCCACGGACACCGGGTTCTCGCCGATGGCCGTGTCGGTGCGCACCTGCTTGGCCGCATTGAACGTTGCTTGAAACAAACGCCCGAGCAGAGGCCCGATGGTGCCGGCTTCACGCGCGACGGCGTAGGCCGATTTCATCTGACCGAGAATCTGTGGTTCGCCTAATACCAGCGAATCGAGCCCGGAGGCGACCCGCATCATGTGACGAACTGCCGCATCATCTTCGTGCACATAACTGCTCGCACGCAGCTCGTCGAGGCTCAAATGGTGATAGTCGGCCAGCCAGCGCAGCACAATGTCGGCCGAAAGGTGATCCTGTTCTATATAGAGTTCACTGCGATTGCAGGTGGAGAGGATCGCAGCTTCGCGGCTGTCGGTGAGGCGGCAGAGCTGCTGCAAGGCCTCCACCAGCTGCTCAGGGGTAAAGGCCACGCGCTCGCGGACGTCTACTGAAGCAGTCTTGTGGTTGATACCGAGTGCAAGGAAGGCCATTCAAGGTCGCTGATGGTGACGTGAAGCCGGCAATTGTCCTAYTTCGCCACAGACAGAACAACTACCGCTGACTATTGTCCCAATGTCTCGCCCCTATAAAGGCCTCGATTGAGACTCGGTTATGTTTGGCCGAAGGCTTGTGTCATGATGATCCGACCGCAGGTTAGTCGTCCTTTTCCTATATGAATAGATCTTCCGCGTTGCTCCTCGCTTTTGTCTTTCTGAGCGGCTGCCAGGCCATGGCACCCGTGTCGTCGGATGGTACGCCGCCGGTTGAAGACAGCAGCCCGGCCCCTGAAAAGCCCAAGGTTTACAGCTCATTCAGTGAAGAAACTGTCTTCAGCCTGTTGAGCGCCGAACTGGCTGGCCAGCGCAATCGTTACGACCTTGCTTTGGACAACTACGTCACCCAGGCCATCAACACCCAGGATCCTGGCATCTCAGAGCGAGCGTTTCGCATTGCCGAGTACCTGGGTGCCGATCAGGCCGCCCTGGACACCGCGCTGATCTGGGCAAAAAACTCCCCGAACGACCTTGAGGCACAGCGTGCGGCCGCCGTGCAGCTGGCCCGCGCCGGTCGTTACGACGACTCCATGGTCTATATGGAGAAAGTCCTGCTGGGCAAAGGCGACACACATTTCGACTTTCTTGCCCTGGCCGCGGCCGACACTGACCAGGACACGCGCAACGGCTTGATGAAAAGTTTCGACAGTTTGTTGCTGCGCCACCCGAAAAACAGTCAGTTGATCTTCGGTAAAGCCTTGCTGATGCAACAGGATGGTGATGCCCAAGGTGCGCTGACCCTGCTGGAAAACAATCCGCCGGACGAAGGCGAAATCGCCCCGATTCTGCTGCGCGCGCGCCTGCTGCAAGTACTCAACCGTGGCGATGAAGCATTGCCACTGCTGCAAAAAAGCATCAAGAAGTACCCGGACGACAAGCGCCTGCGCCTGACTTATGCGCGCATGCTGGTTGAACAGGACCGAATGGATGACGCCAAAGCCGAGTTCGCAAGCCTGGTTCAACAATACCCGGAAGACGACGAACTGCGTTACTCCTTGGCACTGGTCTGCCTGGAAGCCAAGGACTGGGACCAGGCCAAGGGCTTGCTTGAAGAACTGATCGCCCGCGACGCCCATGTTGATTCCGCCCACCTGAATCTCGGCCGTATCGCTGAAGAACGCAAAGATCCTCAAGGCGCGCTGATCGAGTACGGCAAAGTCGGGCCGGGTAACGAATACCTGCCGGCACAATTGCGTCAGGCCGATATTCTGATGGACAACGGCAAGACCGCCGAAGCGCAACGCCGCCTCGCAGCCGAGCGCGACGAGCAGCCGGATTACGCCATTCAGTTGTATCTGATCGAAGCGGAAACCCTGTCTGCCAATAAACAGGGGGACAAGGCCTGGGCTGTCTTGCAGAAAGCCTTGCAGCAGCACCCGGACGATCTGAATCTGCTGTACACCCGCGCCATGCAGGCGGAAAAACGCAATGACCTGGCGCAGATGGAAAATGACCTGCGCCTGATCATCAAGCGCGACCCGGACA
>NZ_JBFULH010000220.1:0-6946 GCF_056400445.1 Pseudomonas sp. P5_B2
GCATATGCCAGGTCTTGAGCACCGCCAGCGACGTCCAGCACCTCGGTCTTACCCAGGTAGTCCTGTACGTTAAGTCCCTTCTTGCGTGTCATTTCCACCAGCTCCCGTGAGGAGCGGATGGCTTCGGGAACGTGGCGATCGATCTCCTCCGCTGTGTGCGCGCGAGGTGTCGCGAGTATCTTGGCGAAAGGGCTGTCGGTCTTCGGCGGCTCCTTCAGCTTGCGCTTTGCTTCGGCATAGGCTCTGGGGTACTCGTTGGCACGTTGTTCGATGTCGGCCCAATCGTCGACGCTGTAGAACACCACTTCAGCCTTGGCCTTGGGGGCGTAGACGATCTTGGTCAACGCCGCGGTCATCGGCGTGTCAGCCTTAGGCAGCAAGTCGCGGCCGAAGAAGGCAGCATTGAGGAACGAAGACTTGCCGGCCTTCATCTGACCAACGACAGCGATGCGTAGGTCGCGATCGCTCTCGCGTACAGCGTTGAGATTAACTTCAAGCCCGTCGAGCAAGGTTTTCAGACTACTGAGTTGTTCGGCGTCAAGAGCTGCGGCATGCGGGGTTAGCGAAGCCAGGGAGAATACTTTGGGTGTCATTGGATTTTATTCCTTACCATTTGAATCTGAGAAAACCAACCACCCGACCGGGGCCGTAGGCTCGATCGTTGTTGGTTCAGCAATGAAGAGGCTTTGGCATGTTTTTGTGCAGCCGCCTTTTCCAGCCAACTGATAGCGTGAGCGGAGTTTTTTCTCAGACCCTCTCCATTTAAATAGCGGCGGCCAAGTTCAAATTGGGCATCGGCATGCCCTGCCTCGGCCGCTTTGCGGTAAGCCTCGATGGCTTTTTCCAGGTCCAGGGAAACACCCAGGCCTTTTTCGTAAAGCCCCCCTAACGCGTACTGCGCGACGGGGCTGCCATGTTGGGCTGATCGATTGATCACGTAGAAGCGGGCTTCTGGGTGACCTTGCCTGGTCGCTTTTTCAAACCAATGCAGGGCCCGCTGTTCGTCTTTCGCAATCCCTTCTCCACTGGCAAGGCAAACACCCAGGTTGTATTGAGCCTCGGCGTGCCCTTGCTCCGCGGCCTGGAAGTAGCAGGCGACGGCGCTTTCCAGATTTTCTTGCACGCCTACACCGTTCTCGTAGCAGACGCCCAGGTAGAACTGGGCCTCGACATGACCTTGGTTTTTGGCCTTGCGGTACCACTCTGCCGCGAGGCGTTCGTTTACGCACACGCCTTGTCCTAGCTCGTGATAGATGCCAAGGCGAAACTGAGCATCGCAACTCCCCTGTTCTGCAGCGTGCTGGAAGTAGACAGCCGCCGAGCCGTAATCGCCTTGCTCATGAAATGCCAGGCCTGTGCCGTAGAGTTCTTCGATGGAAAGCGCATCAATGGCCAGGTCACCGATGATCTGCGCGATGATTTCCTGCATTTCGTTTTTTAAAACGGTGAAGGCGTCGACAAGTTCGGCGAAGACTTTCTGCCGGGTACGTTGCTCCTGGAGCAGTTCTTGTAGCGTTGCCTGTTCACTCTGAGGCAGTTTTTCTTGCAAGGGCAGGAGGGTATTGAACAGCGATAGTTTTCTGCGGCTGTTGGACAGGTTTTCTTGGTTGTGACGGATATAACCGTCTAACACACGTTCGCAAGTGCGCCTGTGGTTGGTGTACTTGGGAGCGTCGTCCAGCTTTTCGAGCCACACGCGAATATCATCACCCGCAATCAGCGTTCCCTGATCGGCTCCCAGCGGCGCCGCCCAGGCCATCAGTCCGGCGCAGGGAATGCCCGAAGCGTCGATCTCTTCTGCTGTGCTGTGCAGGATAGAGTCGATAGACGAGCGCCCTACCAGATCTGCCTGAGTGACGACGAAGAAGATCGGTTTTGGATGATTAAGGCTGCGCAAGAACTCCAGGTCGTCCTGGCGAATCGAGCCGTTCTTGGCACTGAGAAGCCACATCACGTGATCGGCTTCGGTCAGCTGTTTGAGGGCGATGGTTTCGTCGGTTTGGCGGCTACCCCGGGCGTCGGCTTTGCTGTAACCGGGCGTATCAAGGAAGGCCAGGTTGTCCCAGGCGAAGCTAGCGCAATGGAGCATCAATAGTTTGAGCACATGGGCAAAACCGAAAGCCTCGTCGAGACTGTGGCGGTACTGGCTGGTGAAGGCGTGAGTGATGGCCTGCAGGCCGTCGCGGTCCAGTCGAATCTGCAGGTTGAAGGTGTTCAGCGCAACGATACCGTCTTCGCCACGGGTGATGAAACTGGGAATCGCCGTGGTTGGCTCCAGCGACTCCGGTAGCAGATCGACGCCGAGCAGGGTGTTGAGCAGGCGCGACTTGCCGGCACTGAAACCACCACCGACGCCGACCACGGTCTTGTTGGCCAGGTCGGGAAACAGAGCAAGGTTTTCCAGTGACGCTTCCAGCGCCTGAAGCTCGCGCAACGCTTGAGCTTCACCGGGATAGCTGCCCTTGGACGTGAGGTCGATGAAGCGCTCATGGATCAGCCGGTGCAGCGCTGCGGACAGTTGCTGTTGTTGCTCCTGGCCCGCGTCCGGACGTGGCTGGCCGACGAGGCTGGCAATCAGTTGCAAGCCTCTGCCGGCGTCACTCATGTAAGGGTTGGTGGTGGCCGATTGCGCGGCCTCCAGGTCTTCGAGGGAGAAGCTGAAATCAAGCGACATCGGCGCTGGCCTCCACAGGACGAGGTTGTTGCTGGCTGCTGTGGTCGAGTAATCGGGCGACGCTGTTCAGCGCCTGTTCGGCCTTGTGCTGGATTTGTTGCTTGCGGTCACGGTCTGCCATCAGTTGCTGTTCGATGCGTTCGAGGTTTTCCCGTTGCGCCGCCAACTGTGCGGCTAATCGGTCGCACATATCGGAGATGAACTGACGGGCATGCTTGTCGAGCGCATCGGGAATCACGCTTTGCAACTGGCTAATGACCGTTTCAATCGCGTCATTGGCTTTGCCTTCGGCTTCGCTCTCCTTGTTGCTGCGCGAAGCGAACAAGCCGAGCGCGCCGCCGACCAGGCCGCCGATCAGGGTACCAATCCCCGGCAGTATGGTGCCGATAGCCGCCCCAGCCGCTGCACCGGCCGCGGAGGCACTGAAACCATGGTCGGCCTCTATTCCGGTCGGGCCGTCGCCGGAGAGTTGCGGACCCTCAAAGGCGTTGAACTCGATATGACTGCCCAGACGTTGGCAGGCGTCCTTGAGGCGCGGGGTCAGGTTCTGCTCAATGGCCAACTGGCAAGCGTTACGCGCATCGGCGGTGAGCAGCGGACCAATGCCTTGGCCCGCCAGCAGCATCTGTTTGTAGGCCTGGCGACGGCTGCGCAGGTAGCTGTTGACGGTGGCCAGCACCTGTTGGCTGATCGGCCCGCGGCAGTCGCGCAGCAAACTGTCTTGTTCGTTGGTGTAGTTTTCTTCGAGGCGGGCCATGCCTTTGTCGAGGATCTTCTGCTGTTCGAGTAACTGCTCTGCGCTGGTGTCCATCGCCAGTTGCTGGCGAATCAGGCGTTCGGCCTGAACCAATAGCGCCTTGACCTGCGCAGCGAAGCGCTCGTGGAACAGGGAAGCCTTTTGGGTTTCGAGGCCAGCGAGCAAATCCTCGAAGCCACTCAGATCACCCTCACGCCCAGAGCAGCCACGGGTCGGCTGGCTCGGGTCCAGGCCGGCCTGTTCGGCGAGGGAACGGCGCAGGGATTCGCGCTGCTGACGGCTGTTCAGCGCCTCCTGGCAGACTAGCAGGGAAAACGTCTGACCCAGGGAGCGCTGGCGATCAATGAAAGCCAGCTCGTCGATACCGACCTGACTGATACGGGTGACGCAGAGGATGCACGACACCGCCTCGCCGATGTACTGCTCCAGCGCACGCTCATGCTGGCCATCATTGGAGCCCAGGCCCGGCGTGTCGACCAGCACCAGATCAGGGTGGCGGGCGAGGGCACTGCGGCACAGGTGCAGTTCTACGAACAGTGGTGGCCGGGCGGTAGTGCGTGGATCGTCGAGCAGYGCGGCGTAGGCCGTGAGCGGTTTTTCCTCGCGCCGTACGTGGCCAGTCTGGGCGTCCTCCAGCCAGTGGATCACCAGTTTTTCCGCGCCCGGTTCGGCGTAGTGGAATTCAGTGGCCAGACTGGTGCAGGCGCCGAGGTCGTCTTTCTGAATATCCTCGCCCAGCCAGCAATTGAGCAGGGTCGACTTACCAACACTGAACTTGCCGATCAGCGGCACCTTGAGGTGGAAACCGGTGATCTGCTGGCGTAGTGCGTTGATCTCCCCGGCGAAGCTCTTGGGCAGGATGTTTTCGCCCAGCAGGTCGTCAAGCACCTGCATTTGCCCTAGCCAATGCTCCTTGTACTGGCTCAGGTCGCTGCTGCGCACCACCGAAAATCCGGCGGACTGGAGGTGGTAGAGCAGTTCGGCGAGAAAGTCCCAGGCTGGCAGCTCCGTTGCCGCACCGTATCCCCAGCGGGCAAGTACGCTGTCGTTGTCCGTTGGCGCGGTACCGGCGCGCAGGTCGAGCAGCCAGAGGGCCGTCGGGTTGAGGGGGACAGGCTGAGGCAGTGCAGCCAGGTGCAGGGTGAGTGCCTGCAGGCAGGCTGGTTGCTGGCTCAACTGGGCGCAGAACTCGCCGATCTGCACGGGGTGAGCATGATCCAGCCCGACGAGTAGGCACATCTCTTTGAGGCTGTTCAGCTCGTGGACTGTCCACTGGCCGTCGGTGAGKCGAAAGAAGTCGTTGGCCAGACAGCTGAGACGCAAAGCAGTAGGCAGTTCGCTGAGCGCCTTGCCGTCAAAATGACGCCTATTGGGATGCAGTAGCCAGTCGTGCAGGCGGCTGGTGCGTTCCAGGGCATCGAGGCGGTTGTCATGTGCACTCAGGCGGTCGCGCAGCTTGCAGTAGACTCCGGCCAGCGAGCGGTAGACGCGCCGCAGATCCTGATTATGACGATCTCCCAGTCGCTGGATTTCGGCGAAGGCGCCGTTCAGGCGGTTCTGCAAGGTGCAGGCGAACTCGAGGGTGATTGCACCTTTTTCCTGAACTGCAGCAATCAGGCGCAGGGCCGCGAATTGCGCCTGGGCCAGGTCGCGGTCGTTCTCGGCGGCAATCTGCTGGTTCTTGCCGGTGATAGCGCCCATGAAGCGAGACAGTATTCCCTGTTCACGCAGGTAGGTGGCGCGTCCGCTGACTGGAGAAAGGGTGGCGAGGGCGTCCAGCACCGAGGTTTCGACCGCCCGGCGGTTGTTGCTGTTCTGGGCCAGGAAACTGTCGACGGCAGTTTCGAGTTGCTGACGCTCGATGTCAGCCAGCAGCGCAGTGTTGTCCAGAGCCAGGTGCTCGAGTGCAAGGGGGATATCGTCGTCGGCCAGTTCGAACTTCTGGCTGAAATCGTCGTTGCGAATTTGCCGGTCGAAGTCATGGATATCGCCGACAGCCTGGCTGTGTTTACGGTCCACGTCGTACAGGTTGTCGCTGAGCTTGCGCTCCTGTTCGGCTGCCAAGCGAGCGCGCTCCCACAGGGCTTCGTACTGAGCCTCGTTGTCGAGGAACAATTGCAGGTGGCGGAAGATCTGCAGGCCGTCGGCATAGCCTTGTTCCATGCGCCTTGCGGCACCTTCGTTGGAAAAGTCGAGGGTGGCGCTGACGCCGCCCAGACTATTGGCAGGAATGATCGGCAAAATACGCACCCCGGGATAGTGGCGCGGGTCGATGCTCAGGTCGTCGGGCGACAGATACACCACCACGATGGTGTCGCAGCCGGCCTCGATCAGTGGCCGGACCGGCGTGTTGTCGACATTTTTCTGCGGCAGTCCCCAGTAGAAGCCGCCATCGGTATAGATGCCGTCGCCAATTGCGACCTCGTCGAAGATCAGGGGCAGGGCGGCGGTACCGAGCAGCATGTCCGCTGCGGTGTGGGTATCGCGTACCGAGAGGTAGTCGACCCGGTTGGCGGCAGTATTGTGCAGCGCCACGGTCAGCGGCAGCGCCGAAGAAGCCAGMCTGCCTGCGTCCAGGCCTTCGGCGATCATGCTCTTGAGGCCATCTTGCTTGAAAAAGCCCTTGGTACTGATGAAGTGGCTGAGCATCGGYGAGATCATGCCGCTGGCGGTCAGTAACGCAAGGCGTGACGCCAGGCCAGGCACATCCTGTACGGAAAGCATGTTGCGGCTTTCGATGTTCAGCCACATGGATTTGGCCTGATCGAATTTGTCTTGAGCAAACATGGCGCCGTTGAGTCCGCCTACTGAGGTGCCGGAGATGGCGCTTAGTTGGCTGTCTAGGCCCAGGTCGCGCATAGCCTGCCAGACGCCGATCTGATAGGCGCCCTTACCGCCGCCGCCAGATAGGGTAAGACCGAGTTTCCTGAATTTCATGCTCTGCTCCATTGTTTGTATCGGTGTCTCTATGGGGGGGGGCGGCCGTGTCTTCTAGATGAGGGGGTAGCGGGCGAGGGGCGGTACGAACTTTGTTTTCCAGTTCGTCCTACACGCTTTCCGGGCTGATGATGTGGATATGAAGGTGCGTGACTCTGGTCTTTTCCAGTGCTCGGACGGCACTTTGCAGCCACTGAGATCTTCGTAACGCTGCCTATTGATCAGTAGGCGACTCTGCGTGCGGTCGTCGATGGTGTCGCGTAGGACATCGGTGGACAGGGATAGAAACAGCTCATAAATGCCGACCAGTCCCGCGAAGCGCTCGACGTCCCGCAGGTCGATCTTGCCGAGAATGGCCCGGTCGAGCCGATAGTGACAGTCGATCTTGTTCAATGGGAGATTAGCAAGGCACTCGTTGAGGTCGCACTGGATGGTGCGGATGTTGACACCGAACTCTTCGGCCAGCGTTGCAAGCTCGAGTCCTTCGCCCAGGTTCGGCTTGTTGAGAGTCTGTGCCTTCCGGAAGATTGGGGTATCGTCGCTGCCCAATGACTCACGGCGGACGGCCTCTTTAGTCG
>NZ_JBFULH010000221.1:0-6840 GCF_056400445.1 Pseudomonas sp. P5_B2
CCCGGACGCAGAACGCGCAACGCCGACTCAAAGGTCCCCTGAGTACCCAATGCTTCGATGGACACATCGRCACCACGCCCATCCGTCAGGGCCATGATTTGTTCAACCACATCACCGTCCTTGAAGTTGACGACATGCGTGGCGCCCAGTTTTTTAGCCACGCTCATACGTTCGGCGACCGCATCGACGCCGATAATCGTGGTCGCGCCTTTAAGCCGTGCTCCGGCCACCGCGCAGAGCCCAATTGGCCCCAGGGCGAACACCGCGACGGTATCGCCGATTTCCACCCCGCCTCGCTCGGCTCCGGAAAAGCCGGTGGACATGATGTCCGGGCACATCAGCACCTGTTCGTCGCTGAGACCTTCCGGTATCGGACATAGATTGGCCAACGCATCGGGTACCAATACATATTCAGCCTGGCAACCATCAATGATATTGCCGAACTTCCAGCCACCGGTGGCCCGAAAGCCATGCCGGGTATCCGGGCCATCCTGTGAACCACAGCCGCACAGGCAGGCATAACTTTGTCCACTGGGGGTAATCGCACCCGCGATCACCCGCTGGCCTTCGACAAAACCGAGTACCTGCGAACCGAGCCGCTCGATGATGCCGACCGGTTCATGACCGACTGTCAGGCCTTTGGCTACAGGATATTCGCCTCGCAAGATATGCACGTCGGTACCACAGATCGTGGTGGTTGTTATGCGAATCAGCGCATCGAGGGGCCCGACTTCGGGAATGGGTTTGTCGTCGAGCACGATCCGGTTTTTTTCGACGAATATTGCTGCTTTCATGGTGGCCATGGTAATCCCCCTGATCAATATGCGATTGAGTTCAGCACGAAATCCGGACTCTGCCGGATTGCCGGATCAAAGGTTAAGAGCAGCTTGTCTTCGTTATTGCATGGACTTGACCACCCCAGTGCAATTTGAAATCACAGAGCAAACCCGGAGGCTTGGATACATCAAGCCCGCCTCCACAGCGAGAACTTCTTGTTTGCGACCCGGTTGCACGACTCAGACCATCTCTCCACCAGACAGCACGCTCGAATAGTCAAAGCGTGAGTGACAGCCATTGGCCTTGACCCAATCCTGTACGGTACTCACACGCTACGGCGAACAAGGCATCGCTGATCTATCGCAGGACGAAGACCTGAGACCTGTCCAGCTCCTGCAGGGTTATATGAAGCTGAAAGCACCATCAGAGACTGGGAATCGTGGCCAGTGAATGACCAACGTTCACGGACGGCAAACAGCAGATCGTGTTGAAAAAATCGAACCAGGTTGACGCCCCGGCTAGTTAGGTCGAATGCCAATGGGTGGTCAAGTCAGGGTAATTTACCCAGGTGTCAGCGGATTTGGAGAAGTGGCTCCAGCGAGCGGCGAGTTCAGCTAGTCTTCCCGCACCAGTTACTCGAAGACGACACCCATTGCCACAGACCAGCCAATGGCAAGGCTGCGTGTTCCAGCAGCCCACCCTGAACAGGCAGGTCATCGATGTATCAGAACTTAGCACTGCTCGCCGCCTTCCTCCTTATCTACAGCATATTTGCGGGGCGCTTCGAGTCACGCCTGCTCAATGGCCCGCTTATGTTCATGCTTGCCGGTCTGCTTCTCGGCCCGGCATTTCTGGGCATTCTGCAACCCCGGCTTGACAGGGAGGACCTCAAGTTCCTGGCTGAGCTGACACTGGCGATTGTTCTGTTCAGCGATGCGGCCAACGCCAACCTGAAGGTCCTGCGGGCCAATGAAGGACTTCCGCTGCGCTTGCTGATGATAGGGCTACCACTGACCATAGCGGGTGGTTGGCTAGTCGGCGTCTGGCTATTCCCGCAGGTACCACCGCTGGAATTGGCGATACTGGCAACCCTTCTGGCACCCACTGATGCTGCGCTCGGTAAAGCTGTTGTGAGCAATCCCAAGGTTCCCGCGCCCGTGCGTGAAGGGTTAAACGTTGAGAGCGGGTTGAATGATGGAATCTGCGTTCCAGTGTTGCTTATGTTTTTGGCAGTGCTGGTCGAACAGCAGACACAGTCCCCTATCTCACTGGCATTGGAGTTAGTTATCGAGGAACTGGGCATCGGTGCAGTCATCGGTATTACCCTTACGTTCATCGCTTGGCAGTTGCAGCGCTACTCCGGAAATCACCAGTGGCAAACGCCCATGTGGTCACAGTTGACCCTGCCCGGGCTCGCCATTCTTTGCTTTGCCACAGCGCAAACACTAGGTGGTAGCGGATTTATTGCTGCGTTCGTCGGTGGATTGCTCGCAAATTTTCTATTTACCGAGCAAAAGCACCAGATGCTCAAGGCCAGCGAAGAGTTCGCCAGCCTGTTATCGGTCATTACCTGGGGCGCATTTGGCGCACTGGTGATCCCTTGGGCCTGGAGCAGTCTCACCCTGAACATCTGGCTTTACTCGGTGCTCAGCCTGACCGTGATTCGCATACTGCCCGTGCTGATCAGTCTGGTGGGAACCCGCTTCGATTTCGAAACCCGCCTCTTCATTGGTTGGTTCGGCCCGCGAGGTCTGGCCAGCATCGTCTTCGCCGTCATGATATTGGCCTCCCCTCTACAAGCAAGTCGTACCTTGGTGGCTACGGCTGCCTGTACCGTTTTACTCAGCGTGCTATTACATGGTCTGAGTGCCAATCCATGGGTTGCACGGCTGGCCGGTCGTGATCATTGATAGTTGGGTCAGTAGCAATGCAATTCGGTGCTCATGTGCGACTACGCACTTAAGCAACGCTATGCACAATCCCGGATCAAAGGTCATGGGTTGTCATGAAGTGAAAAAACACTGTCGCCAAATGAAATGTCGACCAGCCCCCCGTCTATAAACTGCTCCCCAAGATGTGTGGCAAGCCCTGGCTTTCTGCGGCTCACCCGGCCGGCACAATGCTCAGTTGCTTGCCCKCAGCCATATAACTTCCGGGCGTCCGTCTTGGGTGCCTTACCGGAGTGTCACAATGAATAAGAAAGATAAAGATCTCTCCCAGCAAGCTGCGATGCACACGTTGAACCTGAACCCGGCGTTCGGTCCTCGCGGGCGCGACCTGCTCGGCACCGCTCGCATGGTCTTGCGACAAGTGTTGAAGCAACCCGTGCATAGCGCTCGGCATATGGCTGCATTCGGCTTCGAGCTGAAAAATGTCCTGCTCAACCGCTCGCAGCTCGAGCCAGCGGCGGGAGACAAGCGCTTCGACGAGCACACCTGGCAACACAACCCGCTATACCGTCGCTACAAGCAGACTTACCTGGCCTGGTGCCAGGAGATGAACGACTGGATCAGCACCAGCAACCTTAGCGAACAGGACGCTCAGCGTGGTCAGTTCGTCATCGGCCTGCTGACCGAGGCGATGGCGCCGACCAACACCCTGGCCAACCCGCTAGCGCTCAAGCGCTTCTTTGAAACCGGCGGCAAGAGCGTTCTGAATGGCTTCTCGCAGCTGACCCGGGACCTGATCGAAAACGGTGGCATGCCGAGCCAGGTGGACAAGACTGCTTTCGAGGTGGGCCACAATCTGGGCATCACCGAAGGTGCGGTGGTGTTTCGCAATGAGCTGCTGGAATTGATCCAGTACAAGCCTCGTACCGAGCAGGTGCAGGTGCGTCCGTTGTTGGTGGTACCGCCACAGATCAACAAGTTCTACCTGTTTGATCTGACGCCGCAGAAGAGCCTGATCCGGTTTCTCCTCGACAGCGGTATCCAGACCTTCGCTGTCAGTTGGCGCAATCCGGGCAAGGCACAGCGTGAATGGGGTTTTTCCAGCTACGTTGAAGCCCTGAAGGAAGCGATCGACGCGGTTCTTGCCATTACCGGCAGCGCCGACCTGAATACCTTCGGAGCCTGTTCCGGAGGCTGCACCATGTCCTCGCTGTTGGGTCACTACGCCGCCCTGGACGAGAAAAAGATCAATGCCTTTACCTTGGCGGTCAGCATGTTGGACATACGTCCCGACACCCAGGTCGGGCTGTTCGCCGACGAGAAAACCCTGGAGGCAGCCAAGCGCCGTTCCTATCAGGCTGGCGTGCTGGAGGGCCGCGAGCTGGCCAAAGTCTTCGCCTGGATGCGCCCCAATGACTTGATCTGGAGTTACTGGATCAACAATTACCTGCTCGGCAAAGAGCCGCCGGCATTCGATGTCCTCTACTGGAACAACGACACAACCAACCTGCCAGCCACGCTGCACGGCGAATTCATTGATATGTACCAGACCAATCCGTTCCCGCGCGCCGGAGCCATGGAAGTCTGCGGCACACCGATAGACCTCAGTCAGGTCACCAGTGACTTCTACTGCATCGCAGGCCTGACCGACCACATCACTCCGTGGGACGCCTGCTACCGCTCCATGCATCTGTTTGGCGGTCAGGGCGAGTTCGTGGTGTCCAACAGCGGGCATATCCAGAGCATCCTCAACCCGCCGGGCAACCCCAAGGCGCACTTCATGACCGGCAGCAAACTGCCAGTCGAGGCTCAGGAGTGGATGGACGCTGCCGATAAACAAGCCGGCTCCTGGTGGACCCACTGGCAGGCCTGGGTGCAGGAACGTTCGGGCGATCGCAAAAAGGCTCCAAGAAAACTGGGCAACAGGGCTTATGCCGCTGCTGAGGCTGCGCCGGGTACCTACGTGCACATGCGCTGAACCTGCAGTCATCGGAGGGGCGTGTCTGGCGCCCCATCCATCCCTCGATTTCAGCCTCATGCCCCTGCAGGCGTAGAGCGGCCATGGGCACACGATGGCAAATGACCGAGCCGGACCAAAAGCTATCTAGCAGATTTCATTGTTCACGGGGTGGCAGAAAACACCGCTTCATAGATCTCGAATGGGTTGTCTGCCATAAGCAGTTGCCTCGCGCGGCTGACAGCGCGTTCCAGAGAGGCATTGTCGAGTGCCTGGATGATCAACAACCCCGAAAACTCTCCTTCCTGGCTGCTGCGCATCGACTTCTCGCGAGTAGCGATAGACGTGGCGTCGGTCTGCACGGTCATCATCTGAACGTTTACGACCCAATCCAACTCCGTCAGCGTCTCGGCCAATTGAAGTCCCTTCGACCCTGTCAATGCGTCAGGCAGCACGCCATCGAAACGCGCAATGGCGAGATGACTTCCATGTGCGTCGACATGACCACCACTCACATCGACCGAACCGCCACCGCGACGGAACTGCATCAACTGCGGCATGACCCGTTGCGTCCACGGAGTAGGATCATTGAGTCGTGCGAGATACGCCGGGCTGGACATCACGCTGGCTTCAGCCAACTCATACAACATGAAATATTGCGATGGTTGACTGTCGCGCCGCCTGAACACACGGCCCGAGAGAAAGCCCGGCACGCTGACACGCTCGAAAATATGTTCGCGTGTAAGCCAGTGCAAATAGTCTGTTTCCGCCTCCGCCGCAATCGTGCTCCAGATCGCAAGCAAGCCTTTGGATTGGTCGGTCATCAATGTTCTCGCTTTTACGGTTTCGATGTAGCGGTGCGACCAGCGCACCGCTGGATTAGATCAAGAGTTCGCGTGACGCACTTGTGCATGCTGGTTGCCGGCGACCTCATCGACTGAATCGAGGCGATTCATGTCGACACCCGCCGTTTCCGGGCCAATTGCAATCATGCAGAAAGAGATCACGTTCAGTGTTCCGACAAGTGCAACGAGCGCCCATGGCGAGCCGTGGCCCAAGTTCAGGAGCCACGTTGCAACGATAGGAATCGGTCCGCCTGCGAACAGGCTTGCACCCGTGAAAGCCAGAGCCGATGCAGAATATCGAACATTAGTTGGAAACGCTTCCGCGAACGCGACAGGCTGAATACCGGTCTGCATCTGCGTGAACCCCATGAACAAGCCCATTGCAATCGCCATCGTGGCGAAGTCTTTGGTTTCAAGTAATGGGAAGTACAGCATCATCAGGATGAACGTCGCGGTCGACGCTATAAGGAGGGTGCGTTTGCGCCCAATCCGATCACTGAGTAGACCGCCCATAACCGAACCGACTATGGCGCAACCATTGGCGATCATTAATAGCGTAAACCCCGTCTGTTTAGGAATACCGAGGGTATTCGTCAAATAGCCGAGGGTGAACACAACGGCGAGATAGAACATTGCCGTAGGGCCACAGAAGAACAGCATCAGTCGCAGAATAGTCTTCCAGTGAAGTCTGAAGGCGTCTCGAAGCGGGCTACTGACCGTCGCGACCGCAGACTGTTTCATCTGTACAAAAGCGGGCGTCTCCTCTACTCGCATTCGTATGTAAAGACCAACCAGAACCAACAGAAAGCTCATGACGAAGGGGATTCGCCAGCCGTAACTCATAAAGTCATCTGCGCTCATTGATGCTGAAAGCAGAAGGAGCACGGCATTGGCGACTATCTGACTGAGCGGTGCGCACATGCCGATAAGACCTGAATACCGGCCGCGTAGGGCCGCAGGCGCATGTTCGAGCGCCATGAGTTGCCCGCCGGTCGACTCGCCCCCAAGTGCAAATCCCTGAATGATGCGCAGCAAGACCAGCAAGATGGGCGCGAGTATCCCAATTTGCGCATAGGTCGGAAGCAGTCCCATCAGCACGGAGGTGATACCCATTGCCGATACTGTGCCGAGCATCAGGTTACGCCGGCCAATCTTGTCGCCCAAATGGCCACAGATAATGGCGCCAAGTGGCCGTGCAGCGAGGCCCACACTGAACGTGGCCAAAGATGCCAACAGCGCAGAACCAGGCTCCATCGCAGGGAAGAACAACTTGGGCAACACAGTAGCTGCTACAACCCCATACAACGTGAAATCGAACCATTCTAAAGCGGTTCCGACTGTAGCAGCGGTGACTGCCCGATTAGCCATGGAC
>NZ_JBFULH010000222.1:0-6818 GCF_056400445.1 Pseudomonas sp. P5_B2
CACCTGAGTCATTAAGCAGCCACAAAAAAAACCGCAGCGATGCGGTTTTTTTGTACCCGATCATTCCCACGCTCTGCGCGGGAATGCCGCCATGGACGCTCTGCGTCCACTGTGACGCGGAGCGTCACGGGATGCGTTCCCACGCGGAGCGTAGGAACGATCAGTGCGGTGTTGTTGCTTAAACGAACATCGACAGCAGCAGGATAAAGCCCAGCGCAACCACGGACAGGATGGTTTCCATCGCGGTCCAGGTCTTGAAGGTTTCCGCCACGGTCATGTTGAAGTACTGCTTCACCAGCCAGAAACCCGCGTCGTTGACGTGAGACAGGACCAACGAACCGGCACCGGTGGCCAACACCAGCAGCTCACGGTTAACACCCGGAATCATCCCCACCACCGGCACCACAATGCCCGCGCCGGTAATGGTCGCCACAGTGGCCGAACCCGTTGCCACGCGAATCACCGCCGCCACCAGCCACGCCAACAGAATCGGCGAGATCTGTGCGTTCACCGCCATGTGGCCGATCACGTCACCCACGCCGCTGGTCACCAGCATCTGCTTGAAGCCACCACCGGCACCGATGATCAGAATGATCGCGGCAGTCGGCGCGAGGCTCGCATCGAGCCATTTCAGAATGCGTTTCGAATCGACACCCTGACGGTGACCGAAGGTGTAAAGCGACAGCAGCAGTGCCAACAGCAACGCTGCGATCGGGTGACCGATCAGGTCCATGAAGGAGCGTACGAAATTGCCTTCCGGCAGCACCACGTCGGCAAAGGTCTTGAGCAACATCAGGAGCACCGGCAGCAGCACAGTGATCAGCGTGATACCGAAGCTTGGCAGGGTTGCCGTTTCAGGCTCGTGCGCCAGTTGATCCACCAGCTCCTGATTAGGGTGACCGGGGATGTACTTGGCAATGAACGTACCGAAAATCGGGCCGGCAATAATGGCCGTCGGCAGCGCGACAATCAGACCGTACAGGATGGTTTTACCAATGTCGGCACCGAAAATGCCGATGGCCAGCAACGGACCCGGGTGCGGCGGAACCAGACCGTGCACGGCGGACAAACCGGCCAGCAACGGGATACCGATCTTGATGATCGACACACCCGTGCGGCGCGCCACGATGAACACCAGCGGAATCAGCAACACAAAGCCGATTTCGAAGAACAGCGGAATGCCGACCAGGAAGGCCGCGAACATCATCGCCCACTGCACTTTATCCTTGCCGAACGCGCGAATCAGGGTCTGGGCAATCTGATCTGCCCCGCCCGACTCGGCCATCATTTTGCCAAGCATGGTGCCCAACGCCAGGATGATCCCGACAAAACCAAGTACCCCACCGAAGCCGTCCTGGAACGCCTTGATGATGGTGCCGACTGGCATGCCGGAGGTCAGCCCGAGAAAGGCTGCAGCAATGATCAGGGCAATAAACGGGTGGAACTTGAACTTGGTGATCAGGACGATAAGCCCGATCACCGTGACCACTGCATCGAGCAGCAGGAACGTCTCGTGGGACATGCCAAACATTAGGGGTGTCTCCTGGTTGTTGTTGTTATTAAAGCGGGTAATTCGAAAGCCATCAGGACAGCGCTATCTTTTTCGGCAAAACTCATACGGCGTGCTTCAGGCCGTGTGCCTGCCACCAGATATGCGCCTGCGATGCCAGTTGCTCGACGCTGAAGGTCGATGCATTCAGCGCCAGGGTCAACGGCTCGCCAACGGGGGATTCAAGCGTGGCGAACTGGCTGTCGATCAGGGTCGATGGCATGAAGTGGCCCGGCCGATGCGACACGCGCTCGGCGGCGACTTCAGGAGTCAGTTCAAGAAACACGAAGCCCAGGCCCGGCAAGGCGCTGCGCAACACTTCGCGATAGCTGTGTTTGAGGGCCGAGCAAGTCAGCACCGGGCGTTCGCCCTTGGCGTCAACGCGGCGCAGTTCGTCGCACAGGCTGTCGAGCCAGCCGGCACGGTCCTGGTCGTTCAGGGGGATACCCGCGCTCATCTTTTCGATATTGGCGGCAGGGTGGAAAGTATCGCCTTCAATGGCAGTGGCGCCGCTGAGCTGGCACAAGGCCTCGCTAACGCATGTCTTGCCGCAACCGGCAACACCCATGATGACCASGGCGGTGATGGGATGATTCATGTAACACCTCAGCGCGCAGACAGCGCTACCTTTGCCAGCTATGACACTAGATCAAAAGTAGAAGTTGCCGACGCCTTCTTGTCATTTTTGTGGGTTGCAGCATGTTTGCTCCCAATGCCGAAAAGCGAGGTTCAGGCAAAACTCGCTTACGCATTTGCAGCTGCTTCGGGACAGCGCTACCTTAGTGCCTTGAATTTTGTTTGGCAAGCCGCCCGATGACCTCTCCTAAAAACGATAAAAATACACGCACCACTGGCCGTCCCACGTTGAACGAAGTTGCACGCCTGGCCGGTGTCAGCCCGATCACTGCATCTCGCGCCCTGCGCGGTGTCAGTACCGTGGCCACGGAACTGGTGGAAAAAGTCCAGAAAGCCGCGCTTGAACTCAACTATGTGGTCAACCCCGCTGCCCGCGCGTTGGCCTCGGCGCAGAGCCATTCAGTGGTGGTGCTGGTGCCGTCGCTGTCCAACTTGTTGTTCATCGACACGCTGGAAGCCATTCATCAGGTGCTTCGCCCCAAGGGCTTCGAAGTGCTGATCGGCAACTTCCACTACTCACGCGATGAAGAAGAAAACCTGTTGCGCAACTACATGGCGTATCAGCCTCGCGGTTTGCTGCTGACCGGTTTCGACCGCACGGAAAGCTCGCGGCGGATGATCGAAGCCAGCAATATCCCGTGTGTGTACATGATGGAACTGGACAGTGCGGCGGGCGTGAATTGCGTGGGTTTCTCGCAATTGGCCGCCGGTGAAACAGCGGCTGAACATTTACTGTCACGCGGTCGCAAACGCCTGGCCTACATCGGCGCGCAACTGGACCAGCGCACTTTGCTGCGCGGCGAAGGTTTTCGCAAAGCCCTGCAAAAGGCCGGTTTGTATGACCCGGACCTTGAGGTGCTGACGCCGCGCGCCTCCTCCGTCGGACTGGGCGCAGAGTTGTTTGTGCAGCTGCTCGCCAGTCACCCCGATGTCGATGCAATTTTTTTCGGCAACGACGACTTGGCCCAGGGCGCGCTGCTCGAAGCCATGCGCTGCGGGATCAAGATCCCGGAACAAGTGGCGATCCTCGGCTTTAACGACCTGCCCGCTTCGGCCCACATGGTGCCGCGCCTGAGCAGCATCAACACCCCGCGCGAGGCCATCGGCCGACGTTCGGCGGAGTTGATGTTGACGTTGCTGGCCGGCAACTCAGTGGCCAAACCGGTGCAGGACATGGGGTTTGAATTGAAAATCCGGGAAAGCACCTGAGTAAATGCTTCCCTGTGGCGAGGGGGCTTGCCCCCGTTCGGCTGCGCAGCAGTCGTAAATAGAAGTCGCGGCGACTGATTCTAGGGCTGCTTCACAACCCAACGGGGGCAAGCCCCCTCGCCACAGGTATTCACCCGTTCGATATCGTCACCCGCACCGTCAAGCGGCGCATCGACCATGCCATGGGTTTTCAACTAACCTTGATAGTGTTCCTCATCCTGTTGATCGCTTGGTGGTTGGATATAACTCAATGACACACGCACTGAAAATTCTCGGCAAAGCATCGTCCATCAACGTCAGAAAGGTCCTGTGGACCTGTGAGGAACTGGATGTTCCTTATGAACGCGAGGACTGGGGCAGCGGTTATGCGTCAACCCACGCGCCGGAGTTTCTCAGACTCAACCCCAATGCGCAGGTGCCGGTGATCATCGATGACGCCGGCGTGTTGTGGGAGTCCAACACCATCTGCCGCTACCTGGCCGGCAAACACCAAAACACTGATCTGTTGCCGCACGAACCGGCGGCGCGTGCGCGGGTGGAACAGTGGATGGATTGGCAGGCCACCGAGCTCAATCCCTCCTGGAGCTACGCGTTTACCGCATTGGTGCGAAAGGATCCGGAGTTTCAGGACGAGCATCGGATTGCTGTCGGCATACGCGGCTGGAACCAGAAAATGGCCATCCTCGAACATCAACTCGCGACCACCAAAGCCTATGTCGCCGGGCCTCACTTTACGCTCGCTGACATTGTCGTCGGGCTGTCGGTCAACCGCTGGCTGATGACTCCCATGGAGCGGCCTGACTTTCCCGCCATCGACGAATATTTCCAACGCCTGGCACAACGTCCGGGCTTTCTGAAACACGGCTGTAACGGCCTGGCATGAGTGCGCGGCGGTGGAGCCGCCGCCGACACACTACAAGCTCGCACTCACCTTGCTAGCCACCTCCCCCGGCACCCAAGCCTTCCACACCTGCGGCTGCTCCCGTAAGAATGCCTGAGCCACCTCACGCGGTTGCAGGCGTTTTTCGCTCATCTGCCCCAGTGTCTGGTTCAGCAGATCGATCGGCAAATCGACCTTTTCAAAAAACGCCACCAGGTCCGGGTACTGCGCCTTGAACGGCGCCGACACGCCAATGGCCAGTTTGGCCGGCATCGAGCGGGTGCCCTTGGGGTTCGGATTATTCGTATCGGCCAGGGTTTTCCAGGCTTCAGCGTCGAAGGGCGGCTCTTCAAGTTTCACCAGTTTGAAACGGCCCAGCAGCGGCGTCGGCGACCAGTAATAGAACAGCACCGGTTTGCCACGCCGGATYGATGAAGCAACCTCGGCATCCAGTGCCGCGCCGGAGCCAGTGCGGAAATTGACGTAGCTGGCGGTCAGATCGTAAGCCTTGAGTTTCTGACTATTGACGATCTCCGACGTCCAGCCAGTGGGGCTATTCAGGAAGCGGCCGCGGCTCGGGTCTTCCGGGTCGCGAAACACGTCCTTGTACTTGGCCAGATCAGCGACAGATTTCAACTCCGGAGCCAGCGGCTTGATGCCTCGTTCCGGGTCGCCCTTGATCACGTATTCCGGCACCCACCAGCCTTCGGTGGCGCCTTTGACCGTATCGCCCAGACCAAACACCTTGCCCTCGGCAGACGCCTTGACCCACGCAGGACTGCGTCCGGCCCACTCTTCGCCGATCACCTGAATGTCGTTTTTGGCCAGCGCCGCTTCTAGGCTGACGGTGCTGCCCGGCAACGTGTCGGTCGGGTAGCCATAGCCTTTCTCGACGATCAGCCGCAGGATTTCGGTGATCAGGCTACCGCTCTCCCAGGTGATGTCGCCGAAGTGAATGGGCGCGACTTTATCTGCTGCCGGAACCTGGCTAGCCACCAGGCTGAGCGCCAGCAGCGAACTGCCGAGCAGGGTTTTGATCGATCTCATGCGGACCTCCAGGTCAAGGGTTGGTTGGCGCTGTGTTGGGCGCACAGTGCTTGGGAGCGGGTCACGTAAACGCTGACCGAACGCTGGGAAATGCCCAGTTCGGCGGCAATTTGCGGATAGGTGAGGCCGTCGACGCGCGACAGCAGGAACGTTGCCCTGACCTTTTCCGGCATTCGCTTGAGGGTGCGGTCCAGGCTGTTCAGGGTTTGCGATAGCTGAAGCAATTTTTCAGGTGATGGCCCGTCCGCCAGGTCAGCCTGTGGCAGTCGTTCGAGGTGCTGGCGTTCCAGATCGCGGCGGCGCCACAGCTCATAAACCCGTCGGCGAGCGATGGTGATGAGCAACGCGCGCGGCTCGCGAATGGGTGTCAGGTTTGGGGAGTCGAGCAATTGCACGAAAGTGTCGACGGCGATGTCTTCGACATTGGCGCTGGCGCCCAGCTGCTGGCGCAAGCTCGCGCACAGCCAGGGGTAATGAGCGAAAAACAATCCGCCCACGTGGTTGCGATGGGACAGGTCGGTGCCGGACATAGAGGCTCCAAGGGTTAGGGGTCGCTGAATGTCCGGTGATCCGGTGGCGCGATCCTAACAAGGAGCCTTATTCTTTAATAATATTTAAAAAGCATTTTTATATTCGATCTGGAAATTTCAACGCAAACGTCCGTAGCCCTGGGCTTGAGCTTCCTGCTGATAGTCGAGGACGACCTGATAGTCGGTTTCACGGGCACGCAGCACCTCTTTCAGCCGGAGAATTTCCGCGACGTCAGGCAGTTCGCTCAAGGTCTGATTCATCACCTGCCGCAGGTTCTCAGCCTGTTCACGGGAAGTCCCGGCGGCTGAGATGTACGGCAAGGTCGGACTGAGCGCACTGCGGGCAATGACTTGCAGGCCGGCGACTTCTTCACCGGCATGTTGCGCCAGATAAGCAAAGGTCACGCTGTCAATGGCCGCCAGATCCGCTTGATGCTCACGCAGCCAGCGCAGGCTTTCCCGGTGGCTGCCGCTGACGGCGACACTGGCAAAGAACTGACCGTCGCGATGCAGCGGCGCCAGTCGATGTCGCAGCAGGTTCATGCCGCTGTTGGAGTCTTCGCCATTGATCACGCCACGGCTGTCGCGAAACTCCGGCAAGGTGCGCCGAGGATCATCGGCGCGACTCAACAGCAGGCTGCAATGGCTACCACCGGTGCTGTCCGGCAGTTCATAACGAGGCCGCCCGATTACCCGCACCTGACCGCGTAATGCCGTCATCAGCGGGTAGCCGCAGGTTTGGGTCAGCAGCAGATGCGGCGAGAGCCAGAGGTCGGTCAGTGACAGGCCTTTGGCATCAAGACGATCGCTGCCAAGCCGTTCGAGAATGCGCGTCAGCCAGCGTTCGTTGGCTTGGCGGATCGGCTCTGGGGCGACATACATCAGCAGTTCGGCAAGGTGATGGGTCATCAAAAATCTTCCCGGCGAAAAATTTCCACTGTGGGAGCGAGCCTGCTCGCGATGGCGG
>NZ_JBFULH010000223.1:0-6793 GCF_056400445.1 Pseudomonas sp. P5_B2
GGTATAAACCGATCCTGAATAGGGGTGAGCCTGGACCATGCGTCCATAGCTGTAAGCGGTCAGCAACATCGCCGCAAGGGTCAGCAGGTAGGCGGTAGGCAAGTGCCCTTTGGTCATCTGGGTGACGAGGCCATAAGTTGTAAACACCGCCAGCGGAACCATGTATGCCAGACCGAAAAGTACCAGTCCGACGAGCCCCAGGGGCTGTCGAAACCTACGCGATGAAGTGGGTTGCGATGAGAAATGATGGGAGGGAGTATCGGCCACGTTTGTTATTGTATTCATTGCTGACTCCTGGAAATGGGCATGCAGGACGCCGCGGTATCCGATGAAATCGATACCGTTATCCATTGAAAAGTGGACTGCCCTATGTGCATGCAGGGCATTAGAACGATGCGGTTCTCCACCCCTTGCGCGGGATGGGAAACCGCTCACTTCACAGCTTTCCCGCGATCCGTGCAGTGCGGTCTACCGCGATACGGGTCTTGTCCACCAGTTCGTCGAGTTCCGCGCGCGTTGCTACCAGTGCCGGCGCCATGATCATGCGGCCGAGTGTCGAGCGAATGATCACACCCTCTTCAAAACCAAAGGTGCGGCACTGCCAGGCCAGGTCATTTTCATTGTCGAAGCGCTTGCGTGTGTCTTTGTCCTCGGCGAACTGCATGGCCGCGAGCAGACCGGTTCCCTGGATCTCGCCGATCATCGGATGGTTGCCAAACACTTCACGCAGGATCTGCTGCAAGTACGGCCCGGTATCTTCCTTCACCGTGCGAACAATGCCTTCATCACGCAACGCCTTGAGGTTGGCGAGTGCAACCGCCGCCGCGACCGGGTGCCCGGAATAGGTCAGGCCGTGGGCGAACACACCGCCCCGCTCCACCAGCGCATCCGCCATACGTTTGCTCAGCACCAGGCCGCCCATGGGGATATAGCCGGAGGTCAGGCCCTTGGCGATCGACAGGGTGTCGGGCTCGAAGCCGAAATACTCGTGGGCAAACCACTCGCCCGTGCGACCGAAACCGCCAATCACCTCATCGGCGCACAGCAGTACATCGTATTGACGGCAGATTCGCTGGATTTCCGGCCAGTAGCTTTCCGGCGGGAAAATCATCCCGCCTGCGCCCTGGAAGGGTTCGGCGATAAAGCCCGCAACATTTTCGGCGCCCAGTTCGAGAATCTTCTCTTCCAGTTGCAAGGCGCAGCGACGACCGAACTCGGCCGGAGTCAAGTCGCCGCCCTGTGCGTACCAGTAGGGCTCATCGATGTGCGCCACGTCCGGAATCATGCCGCCCATCTCGTGCATGAACTTCATGCCGCCCAGCGCAGAAGCCGCCAGGGTGGAGCCGTGATAGCCATTCCAGCGACCGATCATGATCTTTTTCCTGGGTTGGCCGACCACTTGCCAATAGCGGCGAACGGTACGGATCAACACCTCGTTGGCTTCGGAGCCGGAGTTGGTGTAGATCACGTGGCTGTAGTGGCCCGGGAGCAGGCTGAACAGCAGCTCGGACAGCTCGATCACCGCCGGATGAGTGGTGTGGAAGAACATGTTGTAGTACGCCAACTGGTCCATCTGCGCGGCGGCGGCGGCGGTCAGGTCCTTTCGCCCATAACCGAGTTGCGTGCACCACAGACCCGACATGCCGTCCAGGTAGCGCTTACCTTCACTGTCCCACAGATACAGGCCCTCACCACGCACCATCACGCGCGGGCCTTCGGCATTCAGCGCCTTTTGATCCACAAACGCGTGGATGTGGTGGGCCGCGTCGGACTTCTGATAGTCCTGGGTCTGGCGTTTGGGTTCGAATGGCAGGTTCATGTTTTTCCTCTCTTGTTAGTCGTCAACCGCTCAGCGGTTCTTGTTCATGTAGCTTTCAAGGGGGTCCTTGCTCAGCACGCCCTGTGCCTCGGCCAACGAATCGATGAACAGCGAAAACAGTTCCGATTGCGCACCGATATCGAGCTTGCTGTAGATGTTTTTGCGGTGGGATTTGATGGTGTCTTCCGATACGCCCAAACGCTCGGCAAGCGAGCGGGTGGAGTGCCCACGCAGGATCAATTGGGCGATACGACATTCGCGTTCGGTCAGGATCGACGAGCCAAAATTGTTCAGCGCCGAGTGAATACGCTGCTCCAGCAGGCTTTCGAAGCGGGAGCCCTGCGCTTCCAGACCAACGAAATGTTTGCCCAACACCGCCAGCACCCAGGGCGCTATAAGCTTGAATTGTTGGGTGGTGGCCGCGTCCAGCTTCTGCGTAAATGCCAGTGATACCGCCAGACTCAATCCGTTGTTGGACTGCAGGATGTAGTTCAACTCATCCTCCAGGTGCGAATGTCGGTAAAACGACTGGAAGTACTCGCTGAGCTCGAAATGATCAGGGGCGACATCGACAAGGTCGTAACACCCGGAGCCGACGCCCTCTACGCACGCGCCGTAAAACGGATCGAGCAAATAGAAGCCCGACAGGTACTGACGCACATTACCCTGCGGCAGCCATGGGCCTTCCAGTTCAAACAATGCGCTGGGCATGCCACCGTGCGGATACAGGTAGAGCGTGGTGGCCTGGATCGGCCAGATACAACCAAGGGCCTCGAACAATGTGGCGGCGAAGCCCGCTTGCCCGATGCTCTCGGTTACCTTGGCGATCTGTTCAAACCATTGCGCAGAAGAAAGCCGATCGTTTTCCACTTTGAAGACTCGCTGAAAGAACGTTAGAGATGGTCCCACACCCGGGAAACCATCGAAATCACCCGATAGGGTGAGCCTGCATCCGATATTTATGCTCACTTCCCAGCTTAATAATATTTTATTAACAGCCCCCCTCCCCCTAGCCTTGAAGTCATRCACGAACTGAATCCAACTGCATTACGCAAGGACAGACACATGACTGAATCAATAACAAAAACAGACACCCTGGTAGTGGGAGCCGGTCAGGCTGGCGTGGCCATGAGTGAGCACCTGAGCAAACAAGGCGTGCCGCATCTGGTGCTGGAGCGCAGCCGCATTGCCGAGCGCTGGCGCACCGGGCGCTGGGATTCGTTGGTGGCTAACGGTCCGGCCTGGCATGACCGTTTTCCAGGCCTGGAATTCGATGACGTCGCCGCCGATGGCTTCGCCCCCAAAGAACGCGTCGCCGATTACTTTGAAGCTTATGCCCRCAAGTTCAATGCGCCGATCCGTACCGGCGTGGATGTACTCTCGGTGGAGCGTAATATCGGCCGCCCAGGCTTTACCGTGCACACCAGCAAAGGCGTGATCGAAGCCAACCGGGTAGTGGCAGCCACCGGGCCGTTCCAGAAACCGGTGATTCCGCCGATCGCACCTGAAGACTCGGCGCTGCATCAGATCCACTCTGCCGATTATCGCAACCCTGCCCAACTGCCGGCCGGTGCCGTGCTGGTGGTCGGTGCAGGCTCTTCCGGTGTGCAGATCGCCGATGAGTTGCAACGTTCCGGACGCCAGGTGTACCTGTCGGTCGGCGCCCACGACCGCCCGCCCCGCGCCTATCGCAACCGSGATTTCTGCTGGTGGCTGGGGGTGTTGGGCGAGTGGGACCAAGCGGCGATGAAACCCGGCCGTGAGCACGTAACCATYGCAGTGAGCGGTGCACACGGCGGCAAGACAATCGATTTCCGTGAGCTGGCCCGGCAAGGCATGACCCTGGTTGGCCTCACGCAATCCTTCAGCGGCAACCTCGCCAGCTTCCAGCCCAACCTGGTAGAAAACCTGGCGCGTGGCGATGAAAACTACTTGGCCTTGCTGGATGCGGCCGACGCCTACGTGGAGCGCAACGGCCTGGACTTGCCGCTGGAGCCTGAAGCCCGTCGCGTGTTTCCCGACGCCGACTGTATCAAGAACCCGATTCTGGAACTGGACCTCGACAAAGCCGGCATCACCTCGATCATCTGGGCCACCGGGTTTGCCGTGGACTACAGCTGGCTGAAAGTCGATGCGTTTGACGCCGCCGGCAAGCCCCGGCATCAGCGCGGCGTCTCCAGTGAATCCGGGATCTATTTCCTCGGTTTGCCGTGGCAGTCGCGCCGTGGCTCGTCGTTTATCTGGGGCGTGTGGCACGACGCCAAGTACGTCGCCGACCATATCGCCATTCAGCGCCAATACCTTGAGTACCGCGACGCCGCCCCGGTGGTTCGTCAGTCCCCTGTCAACGCCTGATCCCTTTTTTCCGGAGTTTTTTGATGCCTACTCACACTCGTATCCGTATGTTCAACACCAAGGAAACCTACCCTAACCAAACCCTGGACAACGACCTTTGCCAGGCCGTACGCGCCGGCAATACCGTGTATGTGCGCGGCCAGGTGGGCACTGATTTCGAGGGTAACCTGATTGGTCTCGGCGACCCGCGCGCCCAGACCGAACAGGCGATGAAGAACGTCAAGCAGCTGCTGGAAGAAGCCGGCAGCGACCTGAGCCATATCGTCAAAACCACCACCTACCTGATTGACCCGCGCTACCGCGAGCCGGTGTACCAGGAAGTCGGCAAATGGCTCAAGGGGGTGTTCCCGATCTCCACCGGGCTGGTGGTGTCGGCCCTGGGCCAGCCGCAGTGGTTGATGGAAATCGATGTAATCGCGGTTATCCCGGAGTAAGGAGGCTTCCCATGACCTTTTCAATCGTGGCCCGGTGTGCGGACACTGGCCAGTTGGGCATTGCCATCAGTTCATCGRGCATCGCCGTGGGTGCACGTTGCCCATGGCTGCGCCCTGGTGTGGGCGCGGTGTCGACCCAGAACATCACCTTGCCGGCCCTGGGTCCTGACGTGCTCGACCTGATGGAACAGGGCCTCGCCCCGGCCGAGGCCCTCGACAAGGCCCTGACCAGCAATGGCTACAGCCAATACCGACAGCTGACGGCGATTGATCACCTGGGGCGCGCCGTGCATTTCAGCGGCAGCGAAACCCTCGGCACCCATAATGCGGTGTCGGGCGAACAGTGCGTGGCGGCGGGCAACATGCTCGCCGACCGCGGGGTGATCGAGGCGATGGTCAGCACTTTCGAGCAAGGCGAAGGCCAGTTGGCCGATCGCCTGCTGGCCGCGATGCATGCGGCCATCGCTGCTGGCGGCGAGGCCGGTCCGGTGCACTCTGCTGCGCTGGTGGTGGTCGGTGAGCTGACATGGCCGATCATCAACCTGCGAGTGGATTGGGCCGACGAGAATCCTGTCGGTGACCTTCAAAGACTCTGGGACGCCTACCGCCCGCAAGTCCAGGACTACATCGACCGCGCCCTCGCCCCCGATCGCTCCCCGGGCTACGGCGTGGCCGGTGATGACCGATGAGCCGCAGCCGCGAACTGCTGCAGACGCTGGTGGGGTTTGATACCACCAGCCGCGAATCTAACCTGCATCTGATCGAGTTTGTGCACGATTACCTGGCGGGTTTCGGTGTGGCCAGCGAGCTGGTCTACAACGAGGAGCGAAGCAAGGCCAATCTGTTTGCCAGCATCGGTCCGGTGGATTTGCCGGGCATCGCACTTTCAGGGCATACCGATGTAGTGCCGGTGGATGGGCAGCCATGGACGGTACCGCCATTCGAGCTGACTGAGCGCGACGGCAAGCTGTTTGGCCGGGGCACGGCAGACATGAAGGGCTATATAGCCTGTGTGCTGGCGTTGGTGCCGGCCTTGGTGAAGGCGCCGCTGCGGATCCCGGTGCATATCGCCCTGTCGTACGACGAAGAAGTCGGCTGCCTCGGTGTGCGTTCGTTGCTCAAGGTGCTTGAGCAGCGGCCTGTGAAGCCGATGCTGTGCATTATCGGTGAACCGACCGAGCTCAAGCCGGTGCTCGGCCATAAGGGCAAGTTGGCCATGCGCTGTGATGTGCATGGCGAGGCATGTCACTCGGCCTATGCGCCGTATGGGGTGAACGCCATCGAGCATGCGGCGGAGTTGATTGGTGAATTGGGAAGAATCGGGCAACGCCTGCGGGACACCCAGGATGCGCGTTTCGATCCGCCATACAGTACGGTGCAGACCGGAGTGATCAGTGGCGGCAAGGCGCTGAATATCGTGCCGGCAGATTGTCGGTTTGATTTTGAGATTCGTGCCTTGCCGTCACAGGATCCGGGTGAGGTAGCTGAGGAGTTGCAGGCTTATGCCATGCAAACAGTGCTGCCGCGCATGCAGTCTGTCAGTCGCCAGAGTGCGATTCGTTTTACCGAGTTGTCCGCTTACCCAGGGTTGGTCACCGATGAACGCAGCCAGGCGGCAGAATTGATCGCGGCGTTTTCCGGTTCGCGGGAATTTGGCACGGTAGCGTTTGGTACTGAGGGCGGGTTGTTCGATGCGGCGGGCATTCCCACGGTGGTGTGCGGGCCCGGGAGCATGGACCAGGGGCATAAGCCGGATGAGTTTGTGAGTATGGCGCAATTAGCGGGGTGTGATGCGATGCTACTGCGGATGCTGGAATCAATCCGCGCCTGAGCCGCCTGACTACCAGACACCAAAATCAAATGTGGGAGGGACTTGCTCCCGATTGCAGTGATTCAGTCGATGCATAAGTTGACTGTCACACTGCTATCGGGAGCAAGCCCCCCCTTCTCACATTTTTAATCCTGGGTTTAGTCCAATAGTCGCGCGAGTTCTTCGCGACAGTAGTCGACGAATAACTGCACCGGTTTGGTCAGGGGCGAACGGCGCAACCACACCGCCGACAAACCTGAACCGGTGACGGTTTCGACCAAGGGCACACAGACGACTTTCTGCCCATCGTAGGTGTACTCGGTGAACGGCTTGGTCACCAATATCGAAAACCCAAACCCCCGCCCTACCATCCCC
>NZ_JBFULH010000224.1:0-6789 GCF_056400445.1 Pseudomonas sp. P5_B2
CGTTTAGGGTATATGCACCGGACCACCGGACATTCTTGATTTTATTCGTCGCACACCACGCGATGATCCCATGAGATGTGAGGTAGGTATGGTCCGGAACACAATCACCCCAGTGCAGATCGCCAGGGCATTGCGTGCAGCCAAGGAGYGGCACTGATGTCCAGTCTGGCAGATGCAATCGTCCACAGTGATCTGGACGTCGCCCCGTTGTTGTTGCCCACGCAGGTTTTGCGCAACGACGCTCAAGCCATCGAAGCCGCCCATGAACTGGCGCACGTCGCCCGTCTTCACGCGGCCAAACGTGATCGGCAGCGCAAGTTGCCCTGGTCGGAAATCGAACAGTTCACCCGCAGCGGCTTAGGCAGCATTGCCATCCCGCGTGAATATGGCGGCCCCCAAGTTTCGTTCATCACACTCGCCGAGGTGTTCGCGATCATTTCCGCGGCAGACCCGGCCTTGGGACAGATCCCCCAGAACCAGTTCGGCATTCTCAACCTGGTGTTGGGCAGCGCCACTGAAGCGCAGAAAAAACAGCTGTTTAAAAGCGTGCTCGACGGCTGGCGCATCGGCAATGCAGGCCCCGAACGCGGCGCTAAAAACACCCTGGAACTCAAGGCGCGAATCACCGCCGACGGCGACGGTTTTGTCCTCAATGGCCAAAAGTTTTACTCCACGGGCGCGCTGTTCGCCCACTGGGTCGCGGTCAAAGCGTTGAACGATGACGGCAAGCAAGTACTGGCCTTCGTCCGTCGCGGCACGCCCGGCCTGCGCATCGTTGATGACTGGTCGGGCTTCGGTCAGCGCACCACCGCCAGCGGCACCATTTTGCTGAATAACGTGCGGGTCGACGCCGAACTGGTAGTGGATAACTGGAAGATCAATGAAAAGCCGAATCTCCAGGGCGCCGTGTCGCAACTGATTCAAGCGGCCATCGACGCCGGAATCGCCCGGGGCGCCATCGACGATGCCATCGAGTTCGTGAAAACCCGCGCACGTCCGTGGATCGACGCCAAGGTCGAGCGGGCCAGTGATGACCTGTACGTGATCGCTGATATCGGCAAATTGAAAATCGAATTGCACGCCGCCGAAGCGCTGCTGCGCAAGGCCGGACAGGTACTGGATCAGGTCAACGCCGCACCGCTCACTGCCGAGTCTGCGGCCCGCGCCTCGATTGCCGTGGCCGAAGCCAAAGTGCTGACCACCGAGATCTCGCTGCTGGCCAGTGAAAAGCTTTTCGAACTGGCCGGCAGCCGCGCCACCMTCGCCGAATTCAACCTCGACCGCCACTGGCGCAACGCCCGCGTGCACACGCTGCACGACCCTGTGCGCTGGAAATATCACGCGGTCGGCACCTATCACCTCAATGGCACGCTACCGGCGCGGCATTCCTGGATCTGACGACCAGTACCCTTTTGACCAGATCTCTGGAGAAACACATGACTTTTTCTCACCACGTCGCGGTCATCACCAGCGATGAGCAAGCCCTGGTCGTCGCCAGTGATCTGGCCGATGACTTCAAGCGCGACAGCGCACTGCGCGACCGCGAACGCCGTTTGCCGCACCCGGAACTGGAAGTGTTTTCCCGCTCGGGACTCTGGGGTATCAGCGTACCCAAGGAGTACGGCGGCGCTGGCGTGTCCAACGTGACGCTGGCCAAGGTGATCGCCTTGATTGCCCAGGCCGACGGCTCGCTCGGGCAAATCCCGCAGAACCATTTTTATGCGCTCGAAGTGCTGCGCGTGAACGGCAGCCACGAGCAGAAACAACGCCTGTACGCCGAAGTGTTGGCCGGGCAGCGCTTCGGCAATGCGCTCGCCGAACTCGGGACAAAAACCGCTCACGACCGCGTCACCAGCCTTAAGCGCGACGGTGACGGCTCTCGTATCAACGGTCGCAAGTTTTACTCGACCGGCGCGATTTACGCACAACGCATTCCTACCTCGGTGGTGGATGAAAACGGCGTGCAGCAACTGGCATTCGTGCCACGCGACAGCAAAGGCCTGACGGTCATCGACGACTGGAGCGGCTTTGGCCAGCGCACCACCGGCAGCGGTTCGGTGGTGTTCGACGATGTGTACGTGGCCGCCGAGGACGTGATCCCGTTCCAAAGCGCTTTCGAACGCCCGACCACCGTCGGCCCGCTGGCGCAGATCCTCCACGCCGCCATCGACACCGGCATCGCCCGCGCAGCGTATGAAGATGCACTGCATTTTGTACGCACCAAAACCCGGCCGTGGATCGACGCCACTCATGAAAAAGCCACCGACGACCCGCTGACTATCAAGAGTTTCGGTCACTTGAGCATTCGCCTGCACGCCGMCGAAGCCCTGCTGGAACGCGCCGGTGAATTCCTCGACAAGGCTCAAGCCGAGACCAACGCAGAAACCGTCGCCGCCGCCTCGATTGCCGTCGCCGAAGCCCGGGCCATCAGCACCGAAATATCCCTCGCGGCCGGCAGCACGCTGTTCGAACTGGCCGGCAGCCAGGCGACCCTGATCGAGCATGGTCTGGACCGTCACTGGCGCAACGCTCGCGTGCACACCTTGCACGACCCCGTTCGCTGGAAATATCACGCGGTGGGCAACTACTACCTGAACGATGAAAACCCTCCGTTACGAGGGACCATCTGATGGCCAATGGCAAAAAGAAGATCCTGCTCAACGCCTTCAACATGAACTGCATCGGGCACATCAACCATGGCCTGTGGACACATCCACGGGACAACTCCACGCAGTACAAAACCATCGAATACTGGACCGAACTGGCGCAACTGCTGGAACGCGGGCTGTTCGACGGACTGTTCATCGCCGACATCGTCGGCGTGTACGACGTCTATCAGAACTCGGTGGATGTGCCGCTGAAAGAGTCGATCCAACTGCCGGTCAACGATCCGTTGCTGCTGGTGTCGGCCATGGCCGCCGTGACCAAAAACCTTGGCTTCGGCCTCACCGCCAACCTCACCTACGAACCGCCGTACTTGTTCGCCCGGCGCATGTCGACGCTCGATCACCTGAGCCGTGGCCGGGTCGGCTGGAACATCGTCACCGGCTACCTCGACAGCGCCGCCAAGGCCATGGGCCTGAGCGAACAGGTCGAGCACGACCGTCGTTACGACCAGGCCGACGAGTACCTGGAAGTGCTCTACAAACTCTGGGAAGGCAGCTGGGAAAACGGCGCGGTGCTTAACGACCGCGAGCAACGGATCTACACGCAACCGGAAAAAGTGCACAAGGTCGAGCACAAGGGCGAGTTCTATCAGGTCGAGGGTTATCACCTGTGCGAGCCGTCACCGCAGCGCACACCGGTGCTGTTCCAGGCGGGCACTTCGGATCGCGGTTTGCTGTTCGCCGGGCGTCATGCCGAGTGCGTGTTTATCAGCGGCCAGAACAAACCGTCGACCAAAATCCAGGTGGACAAGGTTCGCGCCAGCGCCGTCGAGGCCGGACGCAACACGGAGGACATCAAGGTATTCATGGGGCTGAACGTGATTGTCGGCGCCACGGAAGAATTGGCCTGGGCCAAACACGCCGAGTACCTGAGCTATGCCAGTGCCGAGGCTGGCGTGGCGCACTTTTCAGCATCGACCGGGATCGATTTTTCCGAATACGAAATCGACGAACCGATCCAGTACGTGAAGAGCAACGCGATCCAGTCGGCGACCAAAAACCTGCAAAACAACGACTGGACCCGCCGCAAATTACTTGCGCAACACGCCCTCGGTGGTCGCTACATCACGGTGGTCGGCTCGCCCGGGCAAGTCGCGGATGAACTCGAATCGTGGATCGCTGAAACCGGCCTGGATGGCTTCAACCTGACACGGATTGTCACCCCGGAAAGCTATGTGGATTTCATTGATCTGGTGATCCCGGAATTGCAGCGTCGCGGGTCGTACAAGACTGCTTATGACAGCGGCAGCTTTCGGGAGAAGCTTTTTCACGGCGATGCGCATTTGCCTCAACAACACACCGGCTCTAACTACCGCCATTGAACCCTGTGGGAGCTGGCCTGCCGGCGATAGCGGTGTGTCAGCCACCACAACTTCAACTGACCCACCGCTATCGCCGGCAGGCCAGCTCCCACAGTTGATCTCTGTTGTTCCAAAAAAACTTATGACTGGAAACCTCATCATGACCAAGACCTACCTCACTCACCCAGTCAAAGCACTGGCCCTGGCCCTCGGCCTGTTCAGCTCAACGGTATTCGCCGCCGACGCACCGTTGAAAATCGGCACCACCGCCGCCTTCGCCATCCCCCTCGAAGCCGCCGTCGAAGAAGCCAAAAAACAAGGCCTGCAGGTCGATCTGGTGGAGTTCAGCGACTGGATCGCGCCCAACGTCAGCCTCGCCGCCGGCGACATCGACGTGAACTATTTCCAGCACGTGCCGTTCCTGGAAAACGCCAAGGCCGCTTCCGGTTTTGACCTGGTGCCGTTCGCGCCGGGGATCATCAACAACGTCGGCCTCTACTCGAAGAAATACAAAAGCTTCGACGAACTCCCACAAGGCGCCAGCGTGGCCATTGCCAACGACCCGATCAACAGCGGACGCGGTCTGCAACTGCTGGCCAAGGCCGGCCTGATCACGCTGAAACCGGGCGTCGGCTACAAGGCCACCGAGGACGACATCATCGCCAACCCGAAGAACATCAAGATCCTTCAGGTCGAAGCCGTGCAACTGGTGCGCGCCTACGACGATGCGGATCTGGTTCAGGGCTACCCGGCCTACATCCGTCTGTCGAAGACCTTCGATGCGAACTCGGCGCTGCTGTTCGACGGTCTCGATCACAAGGAATACGTGATCCAGTTCGTGATCCAGCCGAAGAGTAAAACCGACCCGCGCCTGATCAAATTCGTCGACATTTACCAGCATTCGCCAGCCGTTCGCGCCGCTTTGGACAAAGCCCACGGCAAGCTCTACCAAGCCGGTTGGGAAAGCTGAGAATGACGGCCGCCACCCAACTGCGACTGGAGATTCCAGAGCTCAAAAACGCCCGACACACCGAACTGCACCCGGAGCTCAATCGGGCTCATGTGCGCTTCATCGGCCTGGGCAAAACCTACAACGGCCAGCAAGGGCCGGTGGCGGCACTGCAGGGCATCGACCTGGCGATCCAGCACGGTGAAGTGTTCGGCATCATCGGTCGCAGCGGTGCCGGCAAATCGTCGTTGATCCGCACCATCAACCGCCTGGAGCAACCAAGTACCGGGCGCGTGCTGATCGATCAGGTGGACATCGGCGAGTTCGATGAAGACCGCCTGGTGGCGCTGCGTCGACGGATCGGCATGATCTTCCAGCACTTCAACCTGATGTCGGCCAAAACGGTGTGGCAGAACGTCGAACTGCCGCTGAAAGTGGCCGGAGTTCCCAAGGAGCAGCGCGAGCAAAAAGTTCGCGAACTGCTCGAACTGGTGGGCCTGCAAGGCAAGCACGCGGCGTATCCGGCGCAGTTGTCCGGCGGGCAGAAACAGCGCGTCGGCATCGCCCGCGCGTTGGTGCATGACCCGGCGATTTTGCTCTGCGACGAAGCTACTTCGGCGCTGGACCCGGAGACCACCCAGTCGATCCTCGGTCTGCTGCGCGAGATCAACCAGCGCCTCGGTCTGACCATCGTTTTGATCACCCACGAGATGGCGGTAATCCGCGATATTTGCGACCGCGTCGTGGTGCTCGAACACGGAAAAATCGTTGAGCAAGGGCCGGTGTGGGAAGTCTTCGGCAATCCGCAGCATGAGGTGAGCAAGACCTTGCTCGCACCGCTGCAACACGCCCTGCCGGCAGAACTGCAAAGCCGTTTGCAACCTCACCCGTACTCTGTGAACGCTGCTGTTGTGTTGCGTTTGCAATTCACCGGCAGTGCCACCGACGAGCCGGACCTGGCCGCGTTGTTCAGCGCCCTCGGTGGTCGCGTGCGCTTGCTGCAAGGGGGCGTGGAACGGATTCAAGGCCATGCGTTGGGGCAGTTGTTGTTGGCGGTCACCGACTCGCCGTTCGATGCCGAGGACCTGAGCCAGCGCGCCAGCCAATGGGCGCAACAAGTGGAGGTGCTGGGTTATGTGGTTTGATCGCTTGCTGCAAGGCTTCATCGACACCTTCCTGATGGTCGGTGTGTCGTCATTGATCGCGCTGCTGGCGGGTATTCCGCTGGCGGTGTTTCTGGTGACCAGCTCCAAGGGTGGCATCTACGAAGCACCGACACTGAACCGTGCCTTGGGCGCGTTCGTGAACCTGTTTCGTTCGATTCCGTTCTTGATTCTGATGGTGGCGCTGATTCCGTTTACCCGACTCATCGTCGGCACCACGTACGGCGTCTGGGCCGCGGTCGTGCCGCTGACTATCGCTGCAACACCGTTCTTTGCACGGATTGCTGAGGTCAGCTTGCGCGAGGTTGATTTCGGCTTGATCGAAGCTGCGCAGGCAATGGGCTGCCGGCGTTGGCACATTGTCTGGCATGTGCTGCTGCCGGAAGCACTGCCAGGGATTGTTGGCGGGTTCACCATTACATTGGTGACGATGATCAACTCGTCGGCCATGGCCGGGGCAATTGGCGCCGGTGGGTTGGGCGACATCGCGTATAGGTATGGGTATCAGCGCTTTGACAGCCAGATCATGCTGACGGTGATTGTATTGCTGGTGGTGTTGGTGGCAATCATTCAGCTTGGTGGGGATCGTTTAGCGCGAGGGCTCAACAAACGTTAACCGAGATGGCCGCCGCGACACAYCATGTAGCAGCTGGCGCAGCCTGCGTYCGGCTGCGCAGCAGTCGTAAAACCTGCTTGCACGGTATTACTGA
>NZ_JBFULH010000225.1:0-6779 GCF_056400445.1 Pseudomonas sp. P5_B2
AGCAAAAGAAGGTCTCCCATACACTGAAAAAACTGTAGGAGCCTGGCTTGCCAGCGATGGCGTCTTCAAGATCGCTATCGCCGGCAAGCCGTGCTCCTACAGTGGTGTGTTACCTAAGCCTCGTGCTTCAACAGCACTTCGGCCCACCCTTGCCTCCGTAACGAGCTTCCTGGCGTTCGCGGAAGAACATTTCGTAGGTCATCACCGGTTTGTCCGGGTGTTTGGTTTGCATATGCTCGACGTAGGTGTCGTAGTCGGGCATGCCGACCATCAGGCGCGCAGCCTGACCGAGGTATTTACCGAGGCGACTCAGGTCATTGAACATGTTTGCAATCCTCGATTACGCGTCTGGCAAGGCCTGGAATGGCGATTCTTTATCCGTACGCTCTTTTTTACCCCAGGAGGCAATGCCGACCTTGAGTGCGAAGAACAGGATACTGAACACCACGAACAGGAACAGCACCGTCAGCGTTGCGTTGGTGTAGGCGTTGAAGATCACGTGCTGCATCTGCGTGATGTCCTTTGCAGGGGCGATGATCTGACCATTGGCCAGCGCATCGCTGTATTTCTTGGCCAGCGACAGGAAGCCGATCGCCGGGTTGGCGTCGAACAGCTTGATGAAGCCTGCGGTGGTGGTGCAGATCAGCAGCCAAACCGCGGGCACCAACGTCACCCAGATGTAGCGTTGGCGTTTCATTTTGATCAGCACGACGGTGCCGAGCATCAGCGCAATACCGGCGAGCATCTGGTTGGAGATGCCGAACAGCGGCCACAAAGTGTTGATGCCGCCCAACGGGTCAATCACGCCTTGGTATAGCAACCATCCCCACATGGCCACGCAACCGGCGGTGGCGATCAGGTTGGCGGTCCAGGATTCGGTACGTTTGAGCGCCGGCACGAAGGAGCCGAGCAAATCCTGAAGCATGAAACGACCGGCACGGGTACCGGCATCGACTGCCGTCAGGATGAACAGCGCTTCGAACAAGATCGCGAAGTGGTACCAGAACGCCATGGTGTTTTCACCCGGCAGGACACTGTGCAAGATCTGCGCAATACCCACTGCCAAGGTCGGCGCACCACCGGCACGGGCCAGGATGGTGGTTTCACCAATGTCATGGGCTACCGCTTGCAGGGCTTCCGGGGTAATGGCAAAGCCCCAGTTGCTGACCGCTTGCGCCACCGCCACCACATCACTGCCGACCACGGCTGGCGGGCTGTTCATCGCAAAGTACACACCCGGTTCGATCACCGAGGCTGCAACTATGGCCATGATGGCCACAAAGGATTCCATCAGCATGCCGCCATAACCGATGTAACGGGCATTCGTTTCGTTATCCAGCAACTTCGGCGTGGTGCCGGAGGAGATCAGCGCGTGGAAACCCGAGACCGCACCACAAGCGATGGTAATGAACAGGAACGGGAACAGACCGCCCTTCCACACAGGCCCGGTGCCATCGACGAACTGGGTCAGTGCCGGCATTTTCAGCTCGGGCATGGTCACCAGAATACCGATCGCCAAGGCGACGATGGTGCCGATTTTCAGGAAGGTCGACAGGTAGTCACGCGGGGCCAGAATCAGCCACACCGGCAACACTGCCGCAACAAAACCGTAGCCGATCAACATCCAGGTAATTTCAATCCCGGTGAAGCTGAACGCCTTGGCCCAGACCGGGTCCGCTGCAATCTGCCCACCGAGCCAGATCGACCCCAGCAGCAACAGCACGCCGACCACGGAGATCTCACCAATGCGGCCCGGGCGGATGTAGCGCATGTAGATGCCCATGAACATCGCAATCGGGATGGTCGCCATGACCGTGAAAATACCCCACGGACTTTCGGCCAGGGCCTTGACCACGATCAGCGCCAGCACCGCGAGGATGATGACCATGATCAGGAAGCAGCCAAACAGCGCGATGGTGCCGGGAATGCGGCCCATTTCTTCACGGACCATGTCGCCCAGTGACCGGCCATTGCGGCGGGTCGACATGAACAACACCATGAAGTCCTGAACGGAACCGGCCAGCACCACGCCGGCGATCAGCCAAAGCGTACCGGGCAGGTAACCCATCTGCGCCGCCAATACCGGACCGACCAGAGGCCCTGCGCCGGCAATGGCCGCGAAGTGGTGACCGAAAAGAATGTGTTTGTTGGTCGGTACGTAGTCCAGACCGTCATTGTTAAGAACGGCGGGAGTGGCCCGTCGCGGATCGAGTTGCATGACATTGTTAGCGATGAACAGACTGTAGTAGCGATACGCAACCAGATAAATGGCGACGGCGGCAACCACAATCCACAAGGCGTTGATCGCCTCACCACGGCGCAATGCCACTACACCCAGGGCGCACGCACCGACGATTGCCAGCAGCAGCCAGGGTAAATGGCTTAGCAGGCTATTATTATTTTTCATTTTATGATTCCAGCCAGAGTGGACAAGAAAGACAGCCACCCCGAGTTTAGCTCGCCTGACGGCAAAGGCCATACCCCGACATTGATCTAGACGCCCGTCTGCGCTGGCAGGCCCTGATAATGCGGGTCTATAGTCAGCGTACCTTTTTGAGGATCGCGCCATGAGTGAGCACGCAGCGGACCGCCGTCGCTTCAAACGTATCGCGTTCGATGYCAGGACCGAGCTGAGTCAGGGGGAGTACATCTGGCCGGTGAAGTTGATCGACCTGTCGCTCAAGGGCCTGCTGATCGAGAAGCCAGAGCCATGGTTGGGTAATCCGGAGTGGCATTTCCTCGTCGATATTCACCTTACCGATGACGTTGCCATCAAGATGGATGTCCAACTGGCCCACGATGATCATGGCCAACTCGGCTTCGTGTGCAAACACATCAGCCTGGAGTCCATCGAGCGCCTACGGCGGTTGATCGAGCTCAACCTGGGGGATCCAGAGGAACTGGAACGCGAACTCGGCGCCCTGATCGAGGTTTGAAGCCGTCGCTATTCCATTGTGGGAGCCGGGCTTGCCCGCGATGACGGCTTCACATTCAACATCATTGGTTGAATGACAGATCGCTATCGCGGGCAAGCCCGGCTCCTACAGGGATTGTGGTTTACTCGAATAACGCGTCGAGGGCCTGCTCCAGACGCGTCACCGCAATAATCTGCAATCCCGGCGGGGCCTCTTTCGGCGCATTGCCCTTGGGCACGATGGCGCGCTTGAAGCCGTGCTTGGCGGCTTCTTTCAGGCGTTCCTGACCGCTTGGCACCGGGCGTACTTCACCGGAAAGACCGACCTCGCCAAACACCAACAGATCATGCGGCAATGGCCGGTTGCGCAAACTGGACATCACTGCCGCCATCAACGCCAGGTCAGAGGYGGTTTCCAGGACCTTCACCCCGCCGACCACATTGAGAAACACGTCCTGATCGTGGGTGGGAATGCCGCCGTGACGGTGCAAGACCGCCAGCAACATCGCCAGGCGATTCTGATCCAGCCCCAACGTGACCCGGCGCGGGTTGGCCAAATGACTGTCGTCCACCAATGCCTGGACTTCCACCAGCATTGGCCGCGTGCCTTCCCATGTCGCCATGACCACACTGCCCGGGACTTCTTCCTGAGCGCGGGTGAGAAAAATCGCCGATGGATTGGAGACTTCTTTCAGGCCTTTGTCGGTCATGCCGAACACACCCAATTCGTTGACCGCGCCGAAACGGTTTTTTACCGCACGCAACAAACGCAAACGCCCATCGGATTCGCCTTCGAAATACAGAACGGTATCGACCATGTGCTCCAGCACGCGGGGACCAGCCAGTGCGCCTTCTTTAGTCACGTGGCCCACCAGGAAAATCGCAGTGCCGCTCTGCTTGGCATAACGCACCAGCAAAGCCGCGCTCTCGCGAACCTGGGAGACGCCGCCCGGCGCCGATTGCAGTTGTTCGGTGAAGATCGTCTGGATCGAGTCGATCACCATGACTTTGGGCTTTTCCACCCGGGCCGTGGCGATGATGGTTTCGATGCAGGTTTCGGTCATCACCCGCAGTTGATCCTGCGGCAAACCCAGCCGGCGGGCACGCATGGCCACTTGCTGCTGCGACTCTTCACCGGTGACGTACAGAGCGGGCATGCTCTTGGCGAGGTTGCACAAGGTTTGCAGGAGGATGGTCGATTTACCGATGCCCGGGTCGCCGCCGATCAGCACCACCGAACCGTCGACCAAGCCACCGCCGAGCACCCGATCGAGTTCGCTGGAGGCCGTGGAAAAGCGCGGGATTTCTTCGACGCTGACTTCGGCCAGGGTCTTGATCTGGGCCTGTTGGCCGGTCCAGCCGGTGCGACCGCTCGGGGCGGCGGCGCCACCGCTTTCCACCATGGTCTCGGTCAGCGTGTTCCAGGCCCCGCACTCGCCGCACTGGCCAGCCCACTTGGGGAAGGTTGAGCCACACTCGGTGCAGCCGTACATGCGTTTGGCCTTGGCCATCTGAACTCCCGGCAAAAAACGCGATGATAGCTTAGCTGACGCCGATCAGCGCGGCGCAGCGATGAGGGATTTCAACAATGTTCATTACGCATCCTGTTTACCTTTGCTCTCGGTAACTTTTGGAGCGTTGAGCGGCAGTGTATCGATGCACCCAGACGAAAGAGTTGATTATTGGCGTAGAAAAATACTGAGCCTTAAAATAAGCGATCTGCCATAGATTCCATACCGAATACAAGATAGACAGGTGCCATTACAACTTGCTCGACTTATCGAAGACACCCGTTGGATTATAATTAAAAGCCACTTGTCCAATTTTTCGCCCAGACGATCCGAGAGAGGGCTTCGTTGCGCCCAATGGATCGACATCAAACCTATACAAGTCTTAAGCTTTCAAAAGCCGATCGTACAAGTTCCAATCGTCAATATCGCCTGGTTTCAATATGTATAAACAAGCAATTAAATATTTTATAGAACCCTGCCCCTGAACTTTGGCAACTGATTCGCATCAGCTATTAACTCCCAGCGAATGAACCAGGCCGAAAAATTTATATCTGGTCAACTCAGTTACCGCACGCGATGTAGAATCGAGTGTCAAAGCAGCAAAGGCTGTGCGGGTCTTTCAGTGAATGGTTGCCAAGGACAACGGCTCTGAAACGAACGAGTTCGTGCTCCACCTCGTCGCCGCGTCTTTGGTCATGGTGAAGCTGCCATGGGCGACTGTGCCGCCCCCGAGATTGCGGGCCGTTTCAAACTAATTGCCGACAGACAGGTCGATAACCACGAGCATTGTAATGAGGTGTTTCGAGCAAGAGCTGCCGTGCTGATTTACACTGCGTTCACCAACCTCATCTGTAACAGGGAAATAACCTATGGGCGTGATAAGTGAGTTCAAGGCCTTCGCGGTCAAAGGTAACGTGATCGACATGGCAGTCGGCATCATCATCGGCGCTGCGTTCGGCAAGATCGTCACGTCGTTTGTCGGCGACGTGGTCATGCCTCCCATTGGCTTGCTGATCGGCGGGGTGGACTTCAGTGATCTGGCCATTACGCTCAAGGCAGCCGAAGGCAATACCCCGGCCGTAGTGTTGGCTTACGGCAAATTCATCCAGAGCTTGATTGACTTCGTCATTGTCGCTTTTGCGATTTTCATGGGGATCAAAGCGATCAACCAACTCAAGCGCGAAGAGGCCGCTGCCCCATCGCTGCCGCCGGTTCCGAGCAAGGAAGAAGAGTTGTTGAGTGAGATCCGTGATTTGCTCAAGGCCCAGAACAATCGGCCCTGAACTCTGGTTACAAGCAGAAACGGCGCCCGTGAGGCGCCGTTTTTTTACCAAAAATTTTCCACAGCGACTTGGCCTGGTCGTCGGCTGAGGCTCAGGTGCATGTCACGCTGTTTGAGCAGTTTGCGCGTGTCATCGATCATCTGCGGGTTACCGCAAAGCGTGACTCGGGAATGCTCAGGTGTCAGCGCCACGCCAGCAGCCCTCTCCAGCTCTCCATTCTCGATCAGCGTAGTGATCCGCCCGCTCAGGGCGCCGGGGTGTTGTTCGCGGGTGACGGTGGCAATGAATTGCAACTTGTGAGCGTTTTCGGCCAGATAGTCGCGCTGCCCCAACTCGGCGATCAGCGCCTGATACGCCAGCTCCCGGGCTTCGCGAACGCTGTAGACGAGGATGATGCGCTCGAATTTCTCCCAGACCTCAAAGTCCTGCAGGATGGACAGAAACGGGGCAATGCCGGTACCTGTGGATAACATCCAAAGATCACGTCCATCGAGAAATCGATCGAGGGTCAGATAACCAAAGGCTTGGCGGTCGACCAGCAACGTATCACCGACCTCCAGGCGACTCAGCTCGCTGGTGAACTCCCCGCCCGGTACGACAATGGAGAAGAACTCGAGAAATTCGTCATGGGGTGCAGAAACCATCGAATAAGCACGCCAGACCGTACTGCCATCGGGCTTGATAACACCTAACCGGGCGAACTGCCCTGCCCTGAAACGAAAGCCCGCATCCCTTGTGGTCCGCAAGGTAAACAGGTTAGGGGTCAACGGCTGAACGTCAAGCAAGGTTTCGCGAGTGAACTTATCGGCGCTGGCGGTCATGGGTCGCTCCATTGAACTGACCTCACCAGTGTCGCGCAAAGCAGACGATGTAAACACCGATGATTTGTAGTGTCTTTAAAAATGAGATCCACTATTAGTTATAAAGCTGACTTTATATTGCTAGCGACATGCACCGACTGGTACAAAAAAAACGGAAAATAGAATGATGTATGCCATGTGACTGAATTTTAGAGGCTATTGATCTTTAAGAACCAGACACACACTTTAGAAATTCACAAAGAACAAAATA
>NZ_JBFULH010000226.1:0-6767 GCF_056400445.1 Pseudomonas sp. P5_B2
CATTGATGTTGAGTCTGATGGCCTCATCGTCGGAACGCTGCCCGGAGCCGGCTCGCTCCTACAGTTAATCTGTGTTGTGGCTAGAGGTCCTTGTGGCGCTTGCGGACCAGCTTCATCACCACCACAAAAAACACCGGCACAAACACCACCGCCAGCGTCGCCGTGATCATCCCGCCAATGACCCCGGTGCCAATCGCCCGCTGACTCGCGGAGCTGGCCCCGGTGGCAATGGCCAAAGGCACCACGCCGAGGATAAACGCCAGCGAGGTCATCACAATCGGTCGCAGGCGCAATCGCGCGGCTTGCAGCGTTGCATCGATCAGGTCATGGCCTTCGTCATACAGGCTCTTGGCGAATTCAATGATCAGGATCGCATTCTTCGCCGACAGACCAATAATGGTGATCAGCCCGACTTTGAAGAACACATCGTTGGGCATCCCGCGAAGGGTCACGGCCAATACCGCGCCAAGCACACCCAACGGCACCACGAGCAGCACCGAGGTCGGAATCGACCAACTCTCATACAGCGCCGCCAGGCACAAGAACACGATCAGCAGCGACAGGCCGAGCAGAATTGGTGCCTGACTGCCGGACAAGCGTTCCTGCAACGATAACCCGGTCCATTCCTGACCCAATCCCGCCGGGCCAAGTGCAACCAGACGCTCGATTTCCGCCATGGCTTCGCCGGTGCTGTGACCCGGTGACGGTTCGCCGGAAATGGCAATGGCCGGGTAACCGTTGTAGCGGGTCAGTTGCGCCGGGCCCTGAGTCCATTTGGCCTGGACGAAGGCTGACAGGGGCACCATTTTTCCGGCGTTGTTGCGCACATGCATTTTCATCAGGTCGGCCACCTGGCTGCGTTGATCGCCTTCGGCCTGCACCACCACCCTTTGCATGCGCCCCTGATTGGGGAAGTCGTTGATATACGCTGAACCGACGGCGGTTGACAGCACGTTACCGATGTCGGCAAACGACACGCCCAGCGCATTGGCTTGTTTGCGGTCGACTTCCAGTTGTACTTGCGGCGCTTCGGCAAGGGCGCTTTCACGCACATTCATCAGGATTGGGCTTTTCTCGGCAGCGGCGAGCAGTTCGCTGCGTGCCTGCATCAGCGTGGCATGGCCGAGACCGCCCCGATCCTGTAAGCGGAATTCGAAACCGCTGGACGTGCCGAGGCCGTCAACCGGTGGCGGCAGAACGGAGAACACCACTGCGTCCTTGATCTGACTGAGTGCGACGTTGGCCCGGTCGGCAATCGAGCTCGCCGAATCGTCGCTGCTGCGTTCAGACCAGTCCTTGAGCGTGGCAAACGACAGCGCGGCGTTCTGCCCGCTGCCGGAAAAACTGAAACCGAGAATGATCGTGCTGTCGCCAATGCCCGGTTCCGTGGTGTTGTGCGCTTCAATCTGCTCTACCACTCGCACAGTCCGGTTCTTGCTTGCGCCGGGTGGCAGTTGAATGTCGGTAATGGTGTAACCCTGGTCCTCGACCGGCAGAAACGAGGAGGGCAGACGACTGAAACACACGCCCAGTCCTATCAGCAGCACGCCATAGATCAGCAGGTAACGCCCGCTGCGCTTCAGTGCGTAGGCGACCCAGCCCTGATAACGTTCGGTCAACCGTTCAAAACCGCGATTGAACCAGCCGAAGAAGCCAGTCTTCTCGTGATGCTCACCCTTGGCGATCGGCTTGAGTAGTGTGGCGCACAACGCTGGGGTCAACGTCAGCGCAAGGAACGCCGAGAAGAGGATCGAGGTGGCCATTGATAACGAGAACTGCCGGTAAATCACCCCGACCGAACCTTGCATGAACGCCATCGGTATAAACACCGCCACCAGCACCAGCGTGATGCCGATGATCGCTCCGGTGATCTGCTTCATGGCCTTGCGCGTCGCCTCCTTGGGTGACAGGCCCTCGGTGACCATGATGCGCTCGACGTTCTCCACCACCACAATGGCGTCGTCCACCAGAATACCGATGGCCAGCACCATGCCGAACATGGTCAGCACGTTGATCGAGAACCCCAGCGCCAACATGGTCGCGAAGGTGCCCATCAGCGCCACCGGCACCACGAGCGTCGGGATCAGCGTGTAGCGGATGTTTTGCAGGAACAGGAACATCACGGCAAACACCAGCAGCATCGCCTCGCCAAGGGTGTAAACCACTTTGGTGATCGAGACTTTGACGAAGGGTGAGGTGTCGTAAGGAATCTTGTATTCCACGCCGGCCGGGAAATAGCGCGCCAGTTCATCCATCTTCGCCCGCACCAGCGTGGCGGTACTAAGGGCATTGGCGCCCGGTGCCAACTGTACGCTGACAGCGGTCGATGGTTTGCCGTTCAGGCGGGTAGAGAAATTGTATTCCTGGCTGCCGATCTCGACCCGCGCAACATCGCCGATGCGCACGGTAGAACCGTTGAGGTTGGCCTTGAGGACGATGTCGGCGAATTCCTCCGGCGTCGACAACTGCCCCGTCACCAAAATGGTTGCGGTAATTTCTTGCGTGGTGCGGGTCGGCAGGTCGCCGATACTGCCAGCGGACACTTGGGCGTTTTGCGCGACGATGGCTGCGTTGACGTCGGCCGGGGTCAGGTTGAAACCGATCAGTTTCTGCGGATCGATCCAAATGCGCATGGCCCGTTCGGCACCATACAATTGCGCCTTGCCGACACCGTCCAGGCGCTTGATCTCGTTCATCACGTTGCGCGCCAGGTAATCGCTGAGCGCCACGTCGTCGAGTTTGCCGTCGCTGGAGGTGAGGGTGACCAGCAGCAGGAAGCCTGCGGAAACTTTTTCGACTTGCAGGCCTTGCTGAATGACCGCTTGTGGCAGCCGCGACTCGACCACCTTGAGGCGGTTTTGCACATCGACCTGGGCCATTTCCGGGTCAGTACCCGGTTGAAACGTGGCCTTGATGGTGGCGCTGCCAAGGCTGCTTTGCGACTCGAAGTACAGCAAATGATCGGCGCCGTTGAGTTCCTCCTCGATCAGGCTGACCACGCTCTCGTCCACGGTCTGCGCCGAAGCACCCGGGTACACAGCGTAAACTTCGATTTGCGGCGGGGCGACGTCGGGATACTGCGCTACCGGCAACTGTGGAATGGCCAAAGCACCCGCCAACAATATGAACAAGGCGACCACCCAAGCGAAGACCGGGCGATCAATAAAAAACTGCGGCATAAAAAAGCGTCCTGCTTACTGACCAGAAACCTGGGCAAGTGGAAGAGGGGTGCTGTCAATCTGGACTTGCTCGCCGGGGCGCGCGTGTTGCAGGCCTTCGATGACAATGCGGTCGCCAGGCTGGAGGCCGCCGGTAACGATCCAGCGATCGTCCTGAACCGCGCCCAGTTCAACCGGTTGCAGGCCAACGCGCTCGTCGGCGTCGAGCAGCAATACTTGCGCAATACCGGCGCTGTCACGCTGGATTGCCCGTTGCGGCACGCTGATGCCTTGCTGGTTTACCGCTTGTTCCAGACGCACTCGCACGAAACTGCCGGGTAGCAGATCGAGGTCCGGGTTGGGGAACTCGCTGCGCAGGATGATCTGGCCAGTGCCCGGGTCGACGGTAATGTCGGTAAACAGCAGCTTGCCCGGCAGCGGGTAGAGGCTGCCATCGTCCTGGATCAATGTGGCTTTGGCTTGACCCTGACCAACTTGCTGCAGTTGGCCGGAGCGAAAGGCCCGGCGCAGGTCGTTGAGTTCGCGGGTTGACTGGGTCAGGTCGGCATGAATGGGATTGAGTTGCTGAATCAGCGCCAATGGCGTGGTTTCGTTCTGCCCGACCAGCGCGCCTTCGGTCACCAGTGCGCGGCCGATGCGACCGGAAATTGGCGCGGTGACCGTGGCGTAGCCGAGGTTGAGTTTTGCCCGCTCCACGGCTGCTTTGTTGGCGGCGACATCAGCCGCCGTTTGCCGCACGTTGGCCCGAGCGTTGTCATAATCCTGGCCGCTGATGGCGTTGCCCTCGATCAACTGGGCATAGCGCTGCTCTTGCAGCCGGGCCTGGAACGCATTGGCCTCGGCCTTGCGCAACGCAGCTTCCGCGCTGTCCAGGTCGGCCTTGAACGGGGCCGGATCGATACGAAACAGCACGTCGCCTTTTTTCACATCGCTGCCTTCATTGAAAGTCCGCTGCAACACGACGCCGGCGACACGGGCGCGGACTTCGGCGATCCGTGGCGCGGCAATCCGCCCGCTCAACTCGCTGGTAATCGACAGAGGCCGGGCTTCGATGGTTTCGATGCGCACGGTGGCCAGCGGTGCCTGTTCTTCGGCGATGGAGGACTTGTCACAGGCGCTCAGCGTCAGCCCCAGTGCTAGCAGGCCGAACGCGGCAAGCAGATTTTTTGACATGGAAATACCCCAATATTGACCCCCGCATCCTACGGGGCGCCGACGAGGGTAGCGGTGAAGCTTTGTTGGTGCTGTGTGAAATTGTGTAAGGGTTTTACTCAGGCGGGGGTGAGGGCGTATATCCTTTGCTGCTTGATTACTTTTGCGAAGCTGAGGCCGCCTTCGCGAGCAAGCCCGGTCCCACATTGAATCGCGTGTGAACTCAAGCTTTGTGAACACCTTCAATCAAATGTGGGAGCGAACTTGCTCGCGAAGAGGCCGGACCGATCGCCATAGCACTTTCTGGAAACACCCCATGCCCAACATCCTCCTGGTCGAAGACGACACCGCGCTCTCCGAACTGATCGCCAGCTACCTGGAACGCAACGGCTATTCGGTCAACGTGATCAGCCGCGGCGACCACGTGCGCGAACGCGCGCGGGTCAACCCGCCGGACCTGGTGATCCTCGACCTGATGCTGCCGGGCCTCGACGGTCTGCAAGTCTGTCGGTTGCTGCGGGCAGATTCGGCCACGCTGCCGATCCTGATGCTCACCGCACGCGACGACAGCCACGATCAAGTCCTGGGCCTGGAGATGGGCGCCGACGACTACGTCACCAAGCCCTGCGAGCCCCGTGTCTTGCTGGCTCGCGTACGCACGCTGTTGCGCCGCAGCAGCCTTGGCGAGCCGCAGACCGTCAACGACCGTATTGTTATGGGCAACCTGTGCATCGACCTGTCGGAACGCACCGTGACCTGGCGCGAGCAATTGGTCGAACTGTCCAGCGGTGAATACAACTTGCTGGTGGTGTTGGCTCGACATGCTGGCGAAGTGCTGAGCCGCGACCAGATCCTGCAACGCCTGCGCGGCATCGAATTCAACGGCACTGACCGCTCGGTGGACGTGGCCATTTCCAAGCTGCGGCGCAAGTTCGACGACAACGCGGGCGAGGCGCGCAAGATCAAAACCGTGTGGGGCAAGGGTTACCTGTTCAGCCGTTCCGAGTGGGAATGCTGAAGCGATGTTCAGAATCCTGTTTCGCCTGTACTTGGTGACCATCGTTTCGTTCAGCGCGGCGATTTACCTGGTGCCAGACCTGGTGGTCAAGGTCTTCCACGAACGTTTTGTCACCTACAACCTCGATTATTCACGCGGCTTGCAAACCCTGATCGTCAAGCAATTCCACGCCGTGCCCGAAGCGCAATGGCCGGCAATGGCGGTTGAGATGGACAAGGAATTCACCCCGCTGTGCATCGTGTTGACGCGCAATGACGATCCCGATTTCACCCTGTTGGAGCGCGAAAGCCTGCAGCGCGGCGAGAACGTGGTGCGTATCGGCGACTGGGGCTGGCGCACCCTGTCCGTGGCGCCGCTCAACGAACAAACGGTGGTGAAAATGATCGTGCCGCCGGACCCGATGGACGTCAGCCTGTTGTATTGGAGCATCAACGTCTTGATCGGCGCGACCATGCTCGCGTGCCTGCTGCTGTGGCTGCGCCCGCACTGGCGCGATCTGGAACGCCTCAAAGGCACCGCCGAGCGTTTCGGCAAAGGCCACTTGAGCGAGCGCACGCAGATTTCCCGACACTCCAACATCGGCAGCCTGGCCAACGTCTTCGACACCATGGCCGGCGACATCGAAAACCTGCTGAACCAGCAGCGCGACTTGCTCAACGCAGTGTCCCACGAACTGCGCACGCCGCTGACCCGTCTGGACTTCGGCCTGGCCCTGGCACTGTCCGACGATTTGCCCACAGGCAGTCGCGAGCGCTTGCAAGCGTTGGTCGCGCACATCCGCGAACTCGATGAGTTAGTCCTGGAGTTACTGTCCTACAGCCGCTTGCAAAACCCGGCTCAGTTGCCGGAGCAGGTTGAAGTGGTGCTGGATGAGTTTATAGACAGCATTCTGGGGAGCGTTGATGAAGAACTGGAATCGCCGCACATCATCATGGATGTGCGGCTTCACGGCCAACTTGAACGCTTCACGCTTGACCCGCGCCTGACCGCCCGCGCTATTCAGAACTTGTTGCGCAATGCCATGCGCTACTGCGAAAAGCACATTCAGATTGGTGTGCAGGTGTGTGCGAAGGGCTGTGAGATCTGGGTGGATGACGACGGGATCGGCATTCCGGATGACGAACGGGAACGCATCTTCGAGCCGTTTTATCGGCTGGATCGCAGTCGGGATCGAGCAACGGGTGGTTTTGGCCTGGGACTGGCGATCAGTCGTCGGGCGCTGGAGGCGCAGGGTGGCACGCTGACCGTCGAACCGTCGCCGCTCGGCGGCGCACGGTTCCGTCTGTGGCTACCCACTCAACCCTGACACGTTCTTTGTAGCAGCTGCCGAGCCTGCGAGGCTGCGTTCGAGGACGYAGTCCTCGTAAAATCAGGCAACCGGTTCTTCCAGAAAATCCACGCCCTCGGGACATGCGAGG
>NZ_JBFULH010000227.1:0-6746 GCF_056400445.1 Pseudomonas sp. P5_B2
TATCAGTGCTGTGAAAACACCTGCTTAAGTCCAAGGGATCAATGAATAGCAATGAAAAACTATGAAACGCCTCCACTGAATGTCCGAAAACCTTTGTGTTGGTTTTAAAAGAACCGATACCTGTGTGCAAAGCCCCCACGCGATGCCCGTGACTTCTGTCTCCGCGCAGGTCCACCTGTGCGTGCCACTTTTTTACACATTTGTGAATTTACTACTCAAAATTGTGAGTAGAAACAGTGCGTTTTTTCGTTGTTCTGTAATTGGCGACCAAATTGGCGCCAATAATTGCTGGAATTCTTGGAAATTGGTCTGATACTTGCTCTGTGTTCAGCTCACACATTTTGAGGGCAGGGCATGAGTGGTCTATTTCCGTGTATCGAACTGAGTGGCGGGCCATTTGCCCGAGGCGTGCAATACGGTAAGGCCTGCCCACAGATCATTGCTCGCAGCATTGAAATCTACGGCCAGCAACTGTTGGACATGGGTTATGACTGGGCCGGAATCAAGCGACTGGTCAACCAATTCATTCCCAATATTGAAGCGTTCGAGCCGCAGTACCTGGAGGAGATGCGTGGCATCGCCGAGGGCTCCGGTCACGACTTCGAGGCCATTGTGCTGATCAATGCCCGCACCGAGATCATCCACCTTGGGCGGCGTTCGATGCAGGACAAGCCGGAGCTCGATGGCTGCACGGGCGCAATCATCCTGTCTGGCGCCACTGCGAACAACGAAGTACTGCACGGCCAAAATTGGGACTGGCGCATGGAGTGCGCGGAGACGGGCGTGGTCCTGCACATTCGGCGTGATGATGGCCCGGACCTGCTGACGTTCACCGAAGCCGGCGGGCTGGCCCGCGCGGGCATGAACTCGATCGGTACGGCAATCACGGGTAATAACCTGGAGTCGGACCGTGACTATCAAGCGCTGGGTGTGCCATTGCCGCTTATCCGCCGCAAGGCGCTGGAAGCCAATCATTTCGCCCTGTCGATGAAAGCGGTGGCAGTGACGCCAAAATCGGGTTCGAACAACATGATGCTCAGTCATGCGTCCGGGTTTGGCATTAACTTCGAATGTGCACCCGATGAAGTGTTCCCGCTTTATGCCGCCGATGATCTGCTAGTGCATGCCAACCATTGGCGTAGTCCGGTTGCGCAGATCAAACTGAAAAACACCGGCATCGCTGGTGCACCGGAAAGTTTTTATCGCGATCTGCGTGTCGAGCAGATGCTCAAGCCATTTCACGGCAGCCTGACGCTGGAACATCTGAAAAGCGCGTTTTTCGATGATTTCGGCAAACCGTTCGCCGTTTGCCGTCCACCGCGTCCGAGTTCGAGCGGCGAGGACAATCTGTCTGCAACCGTGGCAATGATTCTGATGCGCCCGGCTAGCGGGTTCATGGAAATTGCCTCGTTGCCGGCGATCAATCGCACGTTCGGGCAATACCGCCTTGAGATGGAATCCGATTACGCACGCTACGCCACTTGGTAAGCGCTGCATTGTTGCCGGTTTGTKATCTGCCCGACTGAGGGCTGCGTAACCCCATCGAGGAACCCACATGTTTCGTTTGATCGTTCAGCGTCTGGCCATGGCGGTCCCGACGCTATTGCTGATCTCCATTGCGGTCTTCGCAATGATTCGGCTGATACCCGGTGACCCGGCGCTCTTGATGCTGGGCGATATGGCTACCCCGGCCAGTCTGACCAATTTGCGCCAGTCCCTGGGGCTGGATCAACCGGTGGTTGCGCAGTACCTGATCTGGCTCAAGGCGTTGTTCCATGGGGATCTGGGCTTTTCGATCACCAGTCATGAGGCTGTTTTGCCGCTGGTGCTTGAAAGGTTCAGCGTCAGCGTGACCATCGTACTGACGGCGGTGGCGCTGGCGGCGGCGATTGCCGTTCCGCTCGGCATGCTGGCGGCGTGGAAACAGGACACGCTGGCGGATCTGGGGCTGGTGACGACCGCGACGTTGTTGCTGTCAATCCCCGGATTCTGGATGGGCCTGCTGCTGCTTTATGTGTTCGGCCTGGAGCTGGGCTGGTTGCCGGTGGTGGGGTATGTGCCGTTTTCGGCTGACTTCGGTAAGGCGCTGGCCTACATCATTTTGCCGGTGACAACGCTGGTGTTGCATGAAAGCGGGGTGATTATCCGGATGCAGCGGGCCAGTTCGATCGAAGTCCTGCGCCTCGACTACATCGCCCATGCCCGCGCCAAAGGGCTGTCCGAACGTGCCGTGCTGTGGCGCCATACGTTGCGTAATGCGTTCGCGCCCACCTGGACCCTGATCGGTTTAATTCTCGGCAATCTGTTGGGCGGCATCGCCGTCATCGAAACCGTGTTCACCATTCCGGGTATCGGTCGCCTGATGGTCGACTCCATTTATGCCCGTGATTACCCCGTCCTGCAGGGCTGCCTGTTGCTCATTACGTTCGTCTACGTGTTGGTCAACCTGTTCGTAGATTTGATGTATCCGCTGTTCGATCCTCGGGTGAAAGCATGAAGATTTTAAGCGAAGTGACAGCGCCGCCCTTGGGGGTGCCCAAGGTGGCCGGACACAAGCGTCCGCTTTCGTTCAACGCGCTGATCGGTGGCAGCCTGCTGGTGGTGCTGGTGCTGCTCGCGGTGGCCGGGATCGTATGGACTCCGTATGACCCGCTGCGTCTGGATCTGGCCAACCGCTTTTTGGCGCCGTCCTGGCCACACATTCTAGGCACCGACGAGTTCGGTCGCGATGTGTTCAGCCGCATCATCATTGGCGCCCGCACCAGCCTGTGGATCAGCCTGCTGACGGTGATGCTGGCTATCAGCATTGGCACGGTGTTCGGACTGCTCGCCGGTTACCTGCGCGGTTGGACGGATCGCCTGTTGATGATGGTCAACGATGCCTTGCTCGCCTTTCCCGGGATGCTGTTGGCGTTGGGGTTGCTTGCGATTGTCGGGGCGAGCCAATACGGCATCGTGCTGGCGCTGGGCCTGGCCTACATTCCCACGGTTGTGCGAGTGGTGCGCAGCACCGTGTTGTCGCTGCGCGAACGAGAGTTCATCGAAGCCTCCCGGGTCATCGGTAACAGTGAGCTCTACACCATGTGGCGGCATATCGCGCCGAACTGCGTCGCACCGTTGATTGTGCTGGCCACCAGCATGTTTGGCTGGGCGATTCTCTCGGAGAGCGCCTTGAGCTTTCTCGGCCTGGGTGTTCCACCGCCTGCTGCCACGTGGGGAAACATGCTGGCGTCCAGTCGCCCGCATCTGGTCACGGCGCCGTGGCTGGGTTTCTTCCCTGGCTTGATGATTTCTATTGCCCTGATTGGCATCAATCTTTTCGGTGACGCCCTGCGTGATCGCCTTGACCCCCGGATGAGTCGCTAATGGATAACGTCAAGCCTTTGCTTCGCGTCAGTAATCTTTGCATTCAGGTGGGCACCGAGGGTTCGCTGGCCGTTGACCACCTCAATTTCGACATGGCCCCCGGCGAGATCGTCGCGCTGGTGGGTGAGTCCGGCAGCGGTAAAACCATGGCGGCCCGTGCGGTCATCGGCCTGTTGCCGCCGCCGATGCGCGTCTCGTCCGGTCGTATCGTGTTTGACGACATCGACCTGTGCACTTTGCCTTACGACCGGTTGCGCGATGTGCGTGGCTCGAAGATCGGCATGGTGTTTCAGGAGCCGATGGTCTCGCTCAACCCGACGTTGACCATCGGTCAGCAGATGGCGGAAGGGTTGCGCCTGCACACGGACCTGGATGAGAAAACCATTCTTGCCCGCTCGTTGGAAATGCTGCGGCGGATCGGTATCGATGATCCGCAACGCTGTTTACATGCGTTCCCTCACGAATTTTCCGGCGGTATGCGCCAGCGCATCATGCTCGCTTCGGTGATGTTGTTGCGCCCGGCACTGTTGATTGCCGACGAGCCAACCACCGCCCTCGACACCCTCGCCCAGGCTGACGTGATCGAGCTGATGCTCGAGCTGACGCGGGAGGAGGGCACGGCGATTCTGTTCATCAGCCATGACTTGTCGCTGGTAGTGCGCCATGCCCACAAAGTGGTGGTGATGCGCCACGGCAAGGCCATCGAAAGCGGCCCGACCGCACAGATCCTGCTGGGCCCGAAGGCTGAATACACCCGGCAACTGCTCGAAGCGCTACCCACCCGCGGCAACCTTGATCGTGCCTCCCTGGCCGCGCCCTTGGTCGACATGCGTAACGTCATTATCGAGCATCCGGGGCGTCAGGGGTTTCTGTGGCGCGGCAAAGCCAAGCGCGCCGTGGATGGGGTCAGTCTGCAAATCRCCGCGGGGGAAACCCTGGCGCTGGTCGGTGGCAGCGGCTCGGGTAAAACCACGCTTGGCCGTTCGGTGGTCGGTTTGGTCAATCCGATTGCGGGCGAGATCTTTTTTGATGGCGTCGACATCCTCAAAAGCGCCAATCGCGAGCATCGCTTGCAATGCCAGATGATCTTTCAGGACCCGGTTTCGTCCCTCGATCCGCGCGCCCGGATTGGCGACATTCTCGCTGAGCCGTTGCGCCATGTGCCGGGCCTCAGTCGCGAGCAGCGTGCCGAGCGCGTGCGCACCATTTTGCACGATATCGGTCTGGACCCGCTCTTTGCCAACCGTTTCCCGCATCAACTCTCAGGTGGTCAACGGCAACGCGTGGCGATTGGTCGGGCGCTGATTCGTCACCCCAAGCTGGTGATCGCCGACGAACCGATTTCCGCCCTCGACATGACCATCCAGAAGCAAATTCTGGAGTTGTTTGAGCGGCTGCAAAAGCAGTACGGCTTTGCCTGTCTGTTCATCTCGCACGACTTGGCGGCGGTGGAGCGAATTGCCCATCGCGTGGCCGTCATGCAGCAAGGTCGACTGGTTGAAATTGGCACGACCGCGCAAGTGTTCGATAACCCGCAACACGCTTTTACGCATCGCCTGCTGGCGGCCGCCAATCCGTTGGTACGACGGGATGACGGCAGCTATCAATTGCGCAGCAGTGTCGCTGTGTGAAGGACTTTCAAGGTCGTCACACCGGTGACGGCATAAACCCGTTTCAGCTCTATCAAGGACTCGCCTATGAAACGCTTTTTAGTAAACGCGCTGACGCTGAGCATGATGACCATGATCGGTTGCGGCGTCGCCCAGGCGCAAACCCTGCGTCTGGCCATGAACTCCGATATTCGCAGCCTCGACCCCGGCGTCAATCGCGACGACCGTTCCGATGCGGTCGTGCTGCACATGACAGAAGGCTTGGTCGCCTATGGCGAAAAGGGTGAAGTCAAACCGCTGCTCGCACAGAAGGTCGACGTTTCCGCCGATGGGCTGACCTACACCTTCACCTTGCGTCCTGGTGTGAAGTTCCATAACGGCGAGGCGTTGACCTCAGCCGATGTGCTGTGGAGCTGGAACCGCGACATGGACCCCAAGACCCAGTGGCGTTGCCTGCCGGAGTTCGATGGCAGCGGTCTGACCAAAGTGACCAAGGTCACGGCGCCGGATGACCATACGGTGGTGATGGAACTGGAAAAGCCCAGCGGTATGTTCCTCGCCACGCTGGCGCGTACCGATTGCGGYGGCACTGCCGTTCTGAACAAAGCCTCGGTCAATGCTCAGGGTGRGTTCCTCGCCCCGATTGGCACCGGTCCTTATCAGCTGGGCGAATGGAAGCGCGGGCAGTACGTCACGCTGACCCGATTCACCGGCTACCAACCGTTGCCCGGTCCACGCGACGGCTACACCGGAGGCAAGAGCGCACTGACCGATGAAGTCCGGTTTGTGATTATTCCTGATCAGGCGACGGTCAAGGCCGCGCTCATTTCGGGTGATCTGGACATGGCTGAAGTCACCGAAACCGACCTGCCGGAAATCAAGACGCATGCAACGCTAAAGGTCTCTACAGACCCCAGCGCGACCATGAATGTGCTGATGTTCCAGACCCGGGATCCGTTGCTCAAGGACAAACGCATTCGTCAGGCCATTGCTGCCGCCATCGATGTCAAACAATTGGTCGCGACGACGAGCAACGGCTTCGGTGTGCCCAATAATTCGATCATCAGCGTGGCTTCCAACTACTACGGCCCCAGCGAGCAGCGCGGCTTGACCTACGACCCGCAGAAGGCGGCACAACTGCTTCAGGAGGCGGGGTATCGCGGGCAACCGCTGACGATTGTCGCTAACAAGCGTTCGATGGTGCCCAGTTATGACCTGGCAATCATTGCCCAGGCCATGCTTCAAGCGGTCGGTATTAACGCGCAGGTTGAAGTCATGGAGTGGGGCACTCAGCTTGAGCGCTACCAGAGCGGCCGCTATCAAGCGATGTCCTTCACCTATTCGGCTCGCTTCGATCCGGCGTTGAGTTTTGAGCAAGTGACGGGCAACAAGGACAAGGAGTCGCGCAAGGTCTGGGAAGATCCTGTGGCGATTGATTTGCTGACCCAGGCATTGAAGGAAGGTGACGTCGCCAAGCGCCAATCGATCTTCGATCAACTGCATGAGCGCTTCATTGATCAAGTGCCAATGATCGTTATGTACAACGGCTTGGACATTGTTGCGCTGAACGAAAAAGTAGAGGGCTACGACGCCTGGATCGGGCAGAAGCCGCGCCTGTGGGGCGTCAGCATCAAGCCTTGAGATTCATGGTTCCAATGGGGTTTGACGGATGTGTGCCGCGATCAGTCGCTTGAGTTGTTCGCGGTCACCGTTACGCAGGGCGTCAAGGATCTGGAAGTGTTCGCGGCTCGACTGCTCGGCGCGTAGATG
>NZ_JBFULH010000228.1:0-6741 GCF_056400445.1 Pseudomonas sp. P5_B2
CCTTGTCAGTTTGCTCGTTTTGTTCAATAGGCAACGGTAAAAAGGGATAGGTCCTACATCTGATCCAGTGTTTTTCCTGCGTCGTCGTGGCGCGTTTTGGCTGTTAGAATCGCCAGTCGTTTTTTCTGGAGCTTGTCGCCGTGATCACTTCCCGCCTTCGTACCCTGCGTGACCATATCCGTTGGGCCGTCAGCCGCTTTCATGGGGAGGATCTGTTTTTCGGCCATGGGACCGACAACGCCTGGGATGAAGCCCGACAACTGGTGTTGGGGGCCTTGCACTTACCGTGGGAAATCGCTGACAGCTACCTGGACTGYGCGCTGGAAGAAGACGAACTGGTCAATTTGCAGCTTTTGCTCAAGCGCCGCATCGAAGAACGCATTCCAACTGCCTACTTGCTGGGTGAAGCGTGGTTTTGCGGCATGTCGTTTATCGTCGACGAGCGCGTGCTGATCCCGCGCTCGCCGATTGGCGAGCTGATCGAAAACCGCTTCACGCCATGGCTGGGCACCGAGCCGGCGCGCATTCTTGACCTTTGTACCGGTTCCGGCTGCATCGGCATCGCCTGTGCCTATGAATTCCAGAACGCCGAAGTGGTGCTGGCCGACCTGTCGTTCGAAGCGCTGGAAGTGGCCAATCAGAACATTGAGCGTCACGGTGTCGATGAGCGGGTGTACACCGTTCAGGGTGATGGGTTTGATGGCTTGCCGGGTCAACGTTTCGACTTGATCGTGTCGAACCCGCCCTACGTCGATGCGGAAGATTTCGCCGATATGCCGGATGAATATCAGCACGAGCCAGAACTGGGGCTGGCCTGTGGCGATGATGGTTTGAACCTGGTGCGTCGCATGCTCGCGCAAGCCGCGGATCATCTGACCGAGAAGGGCTTGCTGATTGTCGAAGTGGGCAACAGTCAGGTTCACGTCGAGGCGCTGTACCCGGAAGTCGATTTCGCCTGGCTCGATTTCGAGCGCGGCGGGCATGGGGTGTTCATGTTGTCGGCTGAGCAGTGCCGCGACCATCAGGCGCTGTTCGCTTCCCGCGTCTGACCTGAGGACGCCATCGCGGGCAAGCCATGCTCCCACAGGTTTTGTGCCGCATCCAAATGGGTGGCACACACTGAACCTGTGGGAGTGCCGCGATCATCAGGCCAGTTCAGCCACGCTCCCACAGGTTCTACGTCGTGCTCAAATTATTTGGCACACACAAAACCTGTGGGAGCGTGGCTTGCCCGCGATGGCCGCACCTCGGTCCCGAATCTTTACCGGTGTGTAGCAATCCAGATCAACAACCCCGCCTGAAACACCGCAAACGCCACCAGGCACGTAATGGTAAAGCGCAGTCCGGCGTCTTCACGCTTGTACTTGCTGACTTTTTCTTCATGCGTCTGCAGCTTCACCTCCTGCTCTGCCAGGTTCTGTTCCGCTTGCTGAAGCATCTGCGCGGCTTCGAGAATTTCCACTAGCTGCAGCTTCTCAGCGTTCCAGTCGCCCGACAGGTCGCCGACCTTCACACCTTCGACGCGGCCTTTCAAATGCTGGGCATCGGCATACACCACCTCAAAACCATGCGCCTTGAGAAATAGATCGCGGCGCAGACGGGTGTCTTCGTTCAGCGCATCTTTGTTGTTCAGGTCCATGCCGTCGACGGTGTAACCGGACCAGCGCTTCTTCGCCCAGGTGATCCCTTGAGCGGCCATGAAGCGGCCGATGCCTCGGTTCATCGGTTCAATCTGCAAACCACTGTCGGGCTCGAAATGCACGCTCTTGGTGGTGTGATCGACCCACACATCCAGATGATTCTGTTCTTTACGCACACGCTGGCCGGGCAGGGTGATGCTCATGCGCATCAGGCTCTGTTCCTTGCTGTTGCGTTCGGCATAGCCGAATTCGACAAAGCGCAGCGGCCGCCCGCCGGTGTTGCGGTCGGTTTTAAGCGGCGCCAGACGAAGCATCTTGTGGTGCTCGACGTGGACGTCCGCCCACGGCAGCTCAACCGCTGGCGGTGCGTCTTGTTCCGCGGTGGTGTCGGGTGAAGTCTGGGTATCAGTCATAACGGCGAGATCCTGTCCAAGCCCTGCCGCCAGCCAGTGCGCTGGCGACAAAGGCTTATCGGCCGTTTTCGACAGGACTGGAGGGCCAACAGCGCTTAACGGGTTCGAAGTCCGTCAATAAACCCGAGGATTCGTGTGCCAAGCTCGGCAGCCAACGGCAATTGTGGATCTTTATAAGAAGCCAATTGGCGTTTTACATCGTTGGGCACGATGCGCATGACGTGGTTCATGCCGTCGATCAGCGCCAGTTCGGCGTCGGGTTTGGCGGTCTTCAGCAGCCTGGCGTCACCGACACCGACCTGGATGTCGTTGCTGCCCTGAATGATCAGCGCCGGCATTTTCAATCGGGCAAACGCGGCTGCCGGATCTTGGCGGAACAGTGAAATCAGGTACGGCTGCACACTCGGGCGGAATATCCCCTGCAACGGCGCAGGCACGTTTCCGTCGGGGTGGCCGGCCTTGAGACTGTCGAGCAGCTCATTGCTGCGCTGCATGAGGGCAGGCGGCAGCTGATTGCTCAACTGCTGCCGCAACACCTCATCGACCGGTCGCGCGCTGCCGGACAAGGAAATGACTCCGGCAGCATCCACACTCGGTGCCGCCAGGGTGGCAATCAAGGCGCCTTCGCTGTGGCCGAGCAAAATCAGTTGGCCAAAACGCGGATCATTTTTGAGCTTCTTGCCCCAGGCCTCGGCGTCGGCCACATAGGCCTCAACCGACAGATTGCGTTCGTCCGGGGTGGCGGCAAGGCTCGCCGCCACCCCGCGTTTGTCATAACGCACGCTGGCGATGTTGTGTTTGGCCAGCACCCAGGCCAGCCGTTTCAGGCTGTCGTTGCGTCCGCCATCGGTGTTATTGCCGTCGCGATCCGTAGGGCCGGAGCCGGATATGATCAGGACAACGGGCACAGGCGTGTCGGACTTGGGCAACAACAACGAGCCGAAAAGCTCACCGCTGCCCGTATCCAGCGTGATAGGTCGTTGCAGGACGGTGGCCTGCACAAATCCGGTAAACAGGGTCAGGCTCAAGGCTAAAACTCGCAGCATCATCACGCCATCATTCACAAAGGTGCCGTTTGGACTCACAGGCACCCATAAGGTTCGAGGATGAACTACTCGGGTAGCCTGCGTATACTGGCGCGCATTACGTATTCAGGTTCTATTTCACGGAGCGTCCTGCATGTCCGGCAATACCTACGGCAAGCTGTTCACTGTCACCACCGCGGGCGAAAGCCATGGCCCGGCGTTGGTCGCCATTGTCGACGGCTGCCCGCCGGGGCTGGAGATTTCCCTGGAGGATCTGCAGCGTGATCTGGACCGCCGCAAACCCGGCACCAGCCGTCACACAACGCAGCGCCAGGAAGCCGACGAAGTCGAAATCCTTTCCGGCATATTCGAAGGTCGCACCACCGGTTGCTCGATTGGCCTGCTGATCCGCAACACCGACCAGAAGTCCAAGGACTACTCGGCGATCAAGGATCTGTTCCGTCCGGCTCACGCCGACTACACCTATCACCATAAATACGGTGAGCGCGATTACCGTGGCGGCGGTCGCAGCTCGGCCCGGGAAACCGCCATGCGCGTGGCCGCCGGGGCGATTGCGAAAAAATACCTGGCGACGCAAGGCATCATCATTCGCGGCTACATGAGCCAGCTCGGCCCGATTGAAATCCCGTTCAAGACCTGGGATTCGGTGGAAGAAAATGCTTTCTTCAGCCCTGACCCAGACAAAGTCCCGGAGCTGGAAGCTTATATGGACCAGTTGCGTCGCGATCAGGATTCGGTCGGTGCGAAAATCACCGTGGTAGCTGAAGGTGTGATGYCGGGCCTGGGCGAGCCGATTTTCGACCGTCTTGACGCCGAATTGGCCCATGCGCTGATGAGCATCAACGCGGTGAAAGGCGTGGAAATCGGCGCCGGTTTCGCCAGCGTCGCCCAGCGCGGCACCGAACATCGCGATGAAATGACCCCGGAAGGTTTCCTCAGCAACAACGCGGGCGGCATTCTCGGTGGCATCTCGTCCGGTCAGCCGATCATTGCGCATCTGGCGCTGAAGCCGACGTCGAGCATCACCACGCCGGGGCGCTCCATCGACATTCATGGCAACCCGGTGGAAGTCATCACCAAGGGCCGTCACGACCCGTGCGTCGGCATTCGTGCCACGCCGATTGCTGAAGCGATGATGGCCATTGTGTTGATGGACCACCTGCTGCGTCACCGTGGGCAGAACGCCGATGTGCGYGTGAGCACGCCGGTGCTGGGTCAGCTTTAATGGCTGACCTCAACGCCGCTGCGGTCTGACGACGGTGGCGGCGCTTCCGTACTGGCGGCTCTCCAGTTTCTATCTATTCTATTTCGCCTTGCTCGGTTCTACGGCGCCATTTCTGGCGCTGTACTTCGATCACCTGGGGTTTTCCAGCGCGCGCATCGGTGAGCTGGTGGCGATCCCGATGCTGATGCGCTGCGTCGCGCCGAACATCTGGGGCTGGCTGGGTGACTACACCGGCCGGCGCCTGGCCATCGTGCGCTTCGGTGCGGTGTGTACGTTACTGACGTTCTCGCTGATTTTCGTCAGCAAGACCTACGCTTGGCTGGCAATGGTCATGGCACTGCACGCGTTCTTCTGGCACGCGGTATTGCCGCAGTTCGAAGTCATCACCCTGGCGCACCTGAAAGGGCAGACCGCGCGCTACAGCCAGATTCGCTTGTGGGGTTCGATCGGTTTCATCATCACCGTGGTGTTGCTTGGTCGATTATTCGAATGGATGAGCCTAGACATCTATCCGGTGGCGTTGGTGTTGATCATGGCCGGTATCGTCGTCAGCAGTCTGTGGGTGCCGAATGCCCAACCGGTCCAAGGTATTCGGGAGTCGGGGGACGGTTTTCTCAAGCAACTACGCAGCCCCGGCGTCCTGGCGTTTTATGGCTGCGTGGCACTGATGCAGTTGAGCCACGGACCTTATTACACGTTTCTAACTCTGCACCTGGAACGACTCGGCTACAGCCGAGGTGTGATCGGCCTGCTCTGGGCGGTGGGCGTGGTCGCTGAAGTGTTGATGTTTATGGCCATGACCAGAATCCTCGCACGATTCTCGGTGCGTCGGGTGCTGTTGGCGAGTTTCCTGCTGGCCGCCCTGCGTTGGGTGCTGCTCGGCTCGTTTGCCGAATTTCTTTGGGTGTTGCTGTTCGCCCAGGTGCTGCACGCGGCTACATTCGGCAGCTTTCACGCGGCGGCCATCCAGTTCGTGCAACGTAGTTTCGGTGCGCGTCAGCAAGGGCAGGGCCAGGCGCTATATGCCGCACTGGCGGGCACCGGCGGCGCGTTGGGCGCGTTGTATGCCGGCTATAGCTGGAATGCCCTCGGCGCCCCATTGACCTTTAGTATTGCAAGCCTCGCAGCCCTGGCGGCAGCCGTTATCATTGCCACCTGTCTGCAAGAGGAACGGCCATGAGCTGTTTCGGCAGATTGAGGCCTTTGAATTTTTTCGAGTGCGAGTTGAAGATGCGCGCGCTCTTTAACCGTAACGCATGAACCGTTAAGGAGTTGCCCTGATGAGCAGCCTGTCCGTTTACCACGTCACAAGCCCTGACTTGCCGAACAAGGTGCTGACCCATTTCGAAGACATCACCTCGACCCTGGCCGAACAAGGCGTGCGCTTCGACCGCTGGCAAGCGGCGGCGAAAATCCAGCCCGGCGCCAGTCAGGAAGAAGTGATTGCTGCGTATCAGGAACAAATCGACAAGTTGATGACCGAGCGCGGCTACCTCACCGTCGACGTTATCAGCGTGAACAGTGATCACCCGCCAAAAACCGAACTGCGCGCCGAGCTCCTCGACGAACACCGTCTTGGCGAAGACCTCGTCAGATTTTTCGTTGCTGGTCGTGGCTTGTTTACCCTGCACATCGACGATTACGTCTACGCGGTGCTCTGCGAAAAGAACGACCTAATCTCGGTGCCGGCCGGTACGCCGCACTGGTTCGACATGGGCGAGCATCCACATTTCGTCGCGATCCGTCTGTCCAATAACCCTGAAGGCAGGGTGGCCAACTTCACCGGCGATGACATCGCCAGCCGTTTCCCGCGTCTTGAGGACTGACAGTTTCGCGCGGATCAATCCTCCAACTTTTTAGGGATCAGAGCACATAACCTGTGGGAGCGAGCCTGCTCGCGAAGAGGGCGTGTCAGTCGAGATTCAAATTGACTGATACACCGCTTTCGCGAGCAGGCTCGCTCCCACATTGGTTTGTACTGTCGAAATGGTTTACGCCGTGTGATAAGTCGGCAACGCAAACCTTTGCTGGCTTTGCAGCATGGAGATCTGCGGCAGTTCACTGGCCTGTTCAGCGAGGTCACGGCGAATCGCACTGATCACCCACGACAACTGATCGCCAGCATGCAATTGCTGGTAGGAAATAGAGCGCTTGAATACCCGGCCTTCGGTGTTGCGCAGGGTCAGCAGAATGCCGCCATCGGGGCGCGGTTGGGTAGTCACTTCGAAGTTGGAGAACAGGGACGAAAATTTTTCTTGGATCAGGTTCATGTCTATCAGCTCCGTGCACAGTGATTGGCAAGCATGGAGAGGTAGTTGCAGCGATTGTGCCAGTATTTAAATTTAATAAATTCGTTATAAATCAATTAGTTAATTTTTTAACGGTTTTTTGCTTTCGTGCAATCTGCATGAATGGCC
>NZ_JBFULH010000229.1:0-6739 GCF_056400445.1 Pseudomonas sp. P5_B2
GGCCCAGGCTCGGCTCGTCAAGCAATAGCAGTTTCGGCCGGCTCATCAACGCACGCGCGATGGCGAGCATTTGCTGTTCGCCCCCGGACATGGTCATCGCCCGCTGATTGCGCCGTTCTTCGAGTCTTGGGAACAACTCGAACATGCGTTGCATGTCTTCCTTGGCGTACTTGTCACCGATAGGGATGGTACCCATCAGCAGGTTTTCCTCGACGGTCATGTCGGGGAACACCCGCCGGCCTTCCGGCGATTGCGCGATACCGTTTGAGGCGATGTAGTGCGACGACTTGTGCGTAATGTCCACACCCTGATAGATGATCTGCCCGTCCGCCGCGCGCGGCTGGCCGAAGATCGACATCAACAGGGTCGACTTGCCGGCACCGTTGGAGCCGATCAGGCTGACGGTTTCACCTTCATTGATGTGCAGCGAGACTTTCTTCAGGGCCTGGATCGGCCCGTAAAACACGTCCAGCTCCTTGAGTTCGAGGATGGGTTGCGTCATACCACTTCCTCTTCGTCGGCGCCCAGGTAGGCTGCAATCACTTTCGGGTCGTTGCGGATAGCATCGGGGCCGCCCTCGGCGATCACGATGCCGTGGTCCAGCACCACAATGTGGTCGGAAATACTCATTACCATGCCCATGTCGTGTTCGATCAGCACCACGGTCAGATCGTGCTCGTCACGCAGCAGCCGGATCATCGCGCTCAGCGCTTCGGTTTCCTGAGGGTTGAGGCCAGCGGCTGGTTCGTCGAGACAGATGATCTGCGGACGGGTGCACATGGCCCGGGCAATCTCCAGACGGCGCTGTTGGCCGTAAGACAGCTCACCGGCCAGGCGGTTGGCGCAATCCACCAGATCCACCACTTCCAGCCAGTAGAAGGCGTGGTCCAGTGCATCACTTTCTGCCTTGCGGTAGCCCTTGGTATTGAGGATGCCGGCCAACATGCTGCGGTTGACCCACATGTGTTGGGCCACCAGCAGGTTTTCCAGTACCGACATTTCCTTGAACAGGCGAATGTTCTGGAAGGTCCGTGCCAGGCCGGCACGGTTCACCAGGTGGGTGCCGCCGAATGCCTTGTAGAACAGCCGACTGGCGAAGGATCTCGGCGAAACGAAGTCGGTCGGTTTGAATGATTCGCCCAGCAGTTTGATGACGTTGGTCTGTTGCCCACGAATGTTGAGTTCGATTTTGCCGCCCGAGGCCTTGTAGAACCCGGTCAGGCAGTTGAACACCGTGGTTTTGCCAGCGCCGTTGGGGCCGATCAGGGCGAAGATCGAGTTGCGATGCACTTTCAGGCTGACATCGCTCAGCGCCTTGATGCCGCCAAAGTGCATCATCAGCTTCTCGACCGAGAGTACGACTTCGCTCATGGCGCTACTCCTTTACGCGGGGTCACACCGGTACGGCTGATCCGAATCAGGCCGCGCGGTCGCCAGATCATCATCAACACCATCAGAATGCCGAACAGCAACACGCGGTATTCCGCGAAGCCACGCAGCWGTTCCGGGGCGACGGTCAGCACGAAGGCTGCAATCACCACGCCGATGGTCGAGCCCATGCCACCGAGTACCACGATGGCAAGAATCAGGGCCGATTCGAAGAAGGTAAACGAGGTCGGGTTGACGAAGCCCTGGTAGGTGGCAAAGAACACGCCAGCCAGGCCGGCCGTAGAAGCGCCGATGGTGAACGCCGAGAGCTTCACAAGCACGTGGTTCAGGCCCATGGAGCGGCAGGCGATTTCGTCTTCACGCAAGGCTTCCCAGGCGCGGCCGACGGGCATGCGGGTCAAACGGTGCTTGATGTACAACACCGCCAGCACAACCAGGAACAGCACCGCATAAATGAAGTAGTACTTCACGTCCGGGTTGTAGGCGATGCCGAAGTACTCGTGGAATGGTATGCCACCGTCTTTCGCCCGCTTGCCGAATTCCAGGCCGAAGAACGTTGGCAGCGGCGCCGCCATGCCGTTCGGACCACCGGTAAACGACAACCAGTTGTTGAGGATCAAGCGGATGATCTCCCCGAAGCCCAGGGTCACGATCGCCAGGTAGTCACCGTGCAGGCGCAACACCGGGAAACCGAGGATGCAGCCGGCAAGCCCGGCAGTGATCGCCGCCAGCGGCAACACCGTCCAGAAGCCCAGGCCGAGGTACTGGTAACCGAGCGCCAGGCCATAGGCGCCAATGGCATAGAACGCCACGTAACCCAGGTCGAGCAGGCCAGCCAGGCCGACCACGATGTTCAATCCCAAACCGAGTAGCACGTAGATCAACCCAAGGATGACCACGCCCAACAGGTAGGAGTTGGAGAAAAACGGAAACACCACGGCAATGACGATCATCAGCGGGATGATCCAGCGCAACCGGGATTTGTAATCGGGCGGCAGTACATGCACCCCGGAGCCGGTGGTTTCAAATCCATCGAGGATTTTCAGGCCCCTGGAGGTTTGCAGGAACAGGCTCAGGGTAAAACGACCGGCCATGACGATGGCGATAATCCATGCCACCCGGGTCGTTTCCAGGTTGAATCCGTAGCCATCGAGTACGACACCGACTATCGGCCCGAACACGATCAGGGCAATGAGGCCGGCAAGAATCGCGTCAACCAGACTTTTTTTGATATCAATGGTTTTTTTAGTGGTTGAAGACATCGCTTACACCTTCGACACAAGAGGACGGCCGAGCAGGCCTTGGGGCCGAAAGACCAGAACGAGGACCAGCAACGAGAAACTGAAAACGTCTTTGTAGTCAGAATTGACCAGACCGGAAAACAGCGACTCGGAAATCCCGAGAATGATCCCGCCGAGCATGRCACCCGGTAGCGAACCGATCCCGCCGAGCACAGCGGCGGTGAACGCCTTGATACCGATGATGAAGCCGGCATAGAAGTCGAAAGTGCCGTAGTTCATGGTGATCAGCACGCCGGCCAAGGCCGCCATCGCTGCACCGATGATGAACACGTAGGAAATCACCCGATCGGTGTTGATCCCCAGGATCGAAGCCATCTTGCGGTCTTGCTGGGTGGCGCGGCACATGCGGCCGAGCTTGGTGTACTTGATGATGTAGGTCAGCAGGGCCATGCCGGCAAACGCTGCAACCAGAATGAAGACCTTGGTGTAGGTCAATTGCACAAAACCCGAGCCGATATCGACGCGCCAGGCACCCGTCAGCAAGGTGGGCACACCCTGTTGCTTCGCGCCTTGTGCGATCTGTGCATAGTTTTGCAGGATCAGCGAAATACCGATGGCGCTGATCAGCGGCGCCAGTCGGGTGGAGTTGCGCAGGGGTTTGTAGGCAACGCGCTCGATGACCCAGCCATACACCGCCGTGACGATGATGGTAAAGATCAGTGTGCCGAGCATCAGCAGCGGGAAAGATTCGATACCGAAGTAAGCCAGCAGAGCCAGACTGATTGCCGCCAGGTAAGCAGAAATCATGTAAACCTCGCCGTGGGCGAAGTTGATCATGCCGATGATGCCATAGACCATTGTGTAGCCGATGGCGATCAGGCCATAGACCGACCCGAGGGTCAGGCCGTTGACCAGTTGCTGCAGGAAAATACCATCCATAACGCAATCTCACGCAATGAGAACCTGCACACCTGTGGGTGTGCGGTTCTTCTAGAAAAATACAGATGTACGTCGGAGCGATGTCAGACACGGTCAGACAGGCCATCACAGGATCCTGTGGGAGCGAGCAGGCTCGCTCCCACATAGAGCAACTGTGGGAGTCAGCTGATCGAGTCAGCCCTTACTTCTGTTTTTCCAGCTGGTGGTATTTGCCGTCCTTGTCCCACTGGTAAACCACATAGTCGGACACTTTCAGGTCGCCCTTGCCATCCCAGGTCTTCTCGCCCATGACGGTTTTGACCGGGTTTTTCTTCAGCCACGCAGCCGCTTCTTCGCCTTTGTTGGACTTGGCGCCATTGAAGGCAGCAGCCAGGGCCTGGACCGAAGCGTAAGCGTACAGGGTGTAGCCTTCAGGCTCGGTACCGGCCTTACGGAATGCGTCTACCACTGCCTTGCTTTCTGGCAACATGCGTGGATCGGCGCCGAACGTCATCAACACGCCGTCGACGAATTGCGGACCGCCAGCGGTGGTCACCAGTTCATCGGTCACGATGCCGTCATCGGACATGAACTTGACGTCTTTCAGACCTTGTTCACGCAGCTGGCGAACCAGAGGACCGGCTTCCGGGTGCAGGCCACCGAAGTAGACGACATCGGCGCCAGCGCCGCGGATTTTGGTCACGATGGTGCTGAAGTCTTTTTCGCCACGGGTCAGGCCTTCATACAGCACCGGGGTCACGCCGCGCTTGACCAGTTGAGCCTTGGTGGCATCTGCCAGACCTTGACCGTAGGTGTCCTTGTCGTGCAGCACGACAACCTTCTTGCCCTTGAGCACGTCGACGATGTAGTCGCCGGCCACGATGCCTTGCTGATCGTCACGCCCGCACATACGGAACATGGCGCTCAGGCCGCGCTCGGTAACGGCCGGGTTGGTTGAACCCGGGGTGATTGCGATGATGCCCGCTTCGTCGTAGATCTCGGAAGCAGGGATGGTCGACGAGGAGCAGAAGTGACCGACTACGCCTGCGACTTTCTGGTTGGTCAGGTCCTTGGCGACCGTCACAGCCTGTTTCGGTTCGCAGGCATCATCGCCTTTGACCAGTACGATTTTTTCCCCGTTTACGCCACCCGACGCGTTGACCGCGTCGGCTGCAGCCTGTGCACCCTTCATGTACTGCTCGCCAAATGCCGCGTTGGCGCCYGTCATCGGACCCGCCACACCGATTTTCACATCAGCTTGTGCAAACGCAGAAACACCCAGCGCAGCTGCCACTGCGAGGGCCAGAAAGCCTTTCTTGTAAAACGTCTGGGACATGAGGTGGTGCTCCAAGGTTTTTTTTTAGTTGGCACTGCGATTTCTCTGAATGCTCAGAGCAAGGGCCGTGCCATCGGTTTTTTATTCTGAAAAAAGTCGCTGCATTATTGTTTTTTCGACAATTTCGGTCCCATTTTCATTGGGCGTGCAACCGTCTAAACCGCGGAAGGTAAAACCATTTATTTTTAAAGGCGCAACCCGCATGCGCCATCATTGCAACCGCGGCGCCAAACGACGTGCAACCAGCCTGTAACACCGTTCGTCACCGAAGTGCACACTGCTGGTGCGGGACTGCTACAACCCGCACCATCACAGGCTAGTCGCTGCGCCGAAAAGCGCCGCTTCCAGCAACAAATTTCAACAATCAGATAACGATCCGCAGGCACTGGCCTGCGTGATACAGCGAAAACCCGGCCTCGTACAAACAGCTGCGCAGCCCGACTCCCGCCATTGGCTGCATGGGAGCAAAAGGTATCGGCAACGCTTGAGGATTTCCGTTACACAAATAATCGGCAAAGGCTTTGCCGACGACTGTACCTGTCGTCACACCACGACCGTTGTAACCGGTGACTGCCACTAAACCGGGCGCCGGTTCGAACAGACGCATCAAATGATCGGGGGTGAACGCAATGCGCCCGGTCCAGGTGCATTCCCACTCCACCGGTTTGAGGTAGGGAAAATAGTGCTGCTGAACACGGTCGGCCCATGCCTTGAGGAACCAGGCCGGCTTCTGATTGCCATTACCGAGACTGCCGAGCAATAACCGCCCGTCCTTGTCGCGACGAATGCTGCTGAGCACCTGGCGAGTGTCCCAGGAACCCTGGCCACCGGGCAGAATCTGTTGCGCGGCGTCTTCGGTCAGAGGGACCGACGCCACTTGGTAGTAGTAACCGGGGAAGAAGTTACGCCGCAACTCCGTCCAGTCGCCTTCGGTGTAAGCATTGGAAGCAATCACGACTTTCTCGGCCATGACCGAACCCTGAGCGGTTTGCACCGACCAGCGTTGGCCCTGACGTTCGAGCCGGGTGACCGGAGAATGATCAAACAGTTGGCCGCCCAAGCCGATGGCCGCTTTGGCCAGCCCGGTGGTATAGGCCATCGGATTGAGGGTGCCAGCACGTCGATCGAGCAACGCTGCGGCGATTTTTTTAGTGCCCGTCGCCTGCTCGCAGGCTTGCCCGGTCAGTAGCTCGACCGGCGCTCCGCGACGTTTCCATTGTGCTTCACGACTGCGCAAATCCGCTTCGCCACGGGCGTTGTGCGCCATGTGAAGCGTGCCTTCTCGGCGTAACTGGCAATCGATGTTGTACTTGTCCACAAGGCTGAACACCAGGGACGGCGCCGCACCGAGCATGCGGTTGAGCTGGCTGCCCACCGCTTCGCCGAATCCGGCTTCGATGTCGTCCGGTGCAATCCACATGCCGGCGTTGACCAAGCCGACATTGCGCCCCGAACCACCATGGCCGGCGCGATGAGCTTCCAGCACACACACCGATTTACCTTGTTCCAGCAGATGCACCGCCGCCGACAGACCGGTGAAACCGGCACCGATGACGCAGACATCGACTGTCACTTCACCCTTGAGCGCCGCGTTGTCGGGCCTTTGCGGCGTCAGTTTTTCCCACAGACACTCTTCGCGTAACGGCATTGCCAGACTCCGAAAATGAAACCTAACCAACCCGATCGTTCCCACGCTCGGCGTGGGAATGCAGCCCGGGACGCTCCGCGTCCCAACAACGGACGCGGAGCGTCCAATGAGGCATTCCCACGCMGAGCGTGGGAACGATCGGGTTGGTTAGGTTTCATTTTCGGAGTCTGGCAATGCCGTTACGCGAAGAGTGTCTGTGGGAAAAAC
>NZ_JBFULH010000230.1:0-6717 GCF_056400445.1 Pseudomonas sp. P5_B2
GTGAACCTTCAGATCCTTCAGGTCCGGCAGACCGGTGAAGCTTTCCAGGCCGAAGAATTTCGGGCCGGCCGCGGCAATGAACGGCGCGTGGGACATGCAGGCGACGCTGGACACGTACTGCATCAGTTTCACGTCCGGCGAGCTTGGGGACATGAAGTAGTTAGCGATGATCGCACCCACAGGTTGACCACCGAACTGACCGTATTCAGCGGTGTAAATATGCTTGTACAAGCCCGACTGCATCACTTCAGGCGAGTCTTCGAAGTCGTCCAGCAAGTCGTCTTTGGAGACGTTGAGGATTTCGATCTTGATGTTTTCGCGGAAATTGGTGCGGTCGACCAGCAGTTGCAGACCACGCCAAGACGATTCCAGCGACTGGAAATCAGGATGGTGCAGGATTTCGTCCATCTGACGGCTGAGCTTGGCATCGATCTCGGCAATCATGCGGTCAACCATGGCTTTCTTGACCGGCTCACCGTTGTTCTGCGGCTTGAGCAGCTCTTCGATGAAGGCCGACACACCGCGTTTGGCGATGTTGTAGGCTTCGTCGTCCGGGGTCAGGCGGGTTTCGGCGATGATGCTGTCGAGAATGCTGTATTCGCCGTTCTCGTTGCTCTTTTGCTGTGCTGCGCTAGTGCTCATTGTTGGCTTCCTTGACTGATAGAGACTCAGGCGTCCTGGGCGGCGGCGTTCAAGCCCAACTCACCCAGTACGCGACCGCGGGATTCGTCGTCGGCGAGCACGCCTTCGATGGCTTTGCGGAACGCAGGCGCGTTACCCAGCGGGCCTTTGAGGGCCACCAGCGCGTCGCGCAGTTCCATCAGTTTTTTCAGCTCAGGCACTTGCTCGACCAGACTGGCCGGGTTGAAGTCCTTCATCGAGTTGACGCGCAGTTGCACGGCCAATTCTTCAGTGTCGCTTTCTTCCTGAAGACGGTTCGGTACGCTCAGCGTCAGGCTCAGCTCTTGCTTGGCCAGCACTTCGTCGAAGGTCGTCCTGTCGATGCTGATTGGCTTGCGATCTTCGACTTTGCGTTCGTCCTTGCGGTGGGTGTAGTCACCGATTGCCAGTAGCTTCAACGGCAGTTCGATCTCTTCCTGTGCACCACCGGTGGCAGGTTTGAACGTGACGTTGATGCGTTCCTTGGGGGCTACCGAGCCTTCTTTGGCCATGGCTTTTCTCCTTGCGGTTGTGGCCCTGGGGCCTATTCGAGTACCACTTCAAGATCGAGGTGGCACAGCCTGCGATAAATCTCTTCCTTGCGTTCACGTACGGCATGGTTCTGCGGCAACAACTCGCAGCAGCTATGCAGTAAATGCAGCACTTGCAGCGCAAGATCGGGCTCCCAGGCGTGCAGGCCTGAGTCCTGTAATGTTTGGTCGAGGGTTTCAAGTTGGGTCTTGGCCAGTTCGTATTTCTTGGCCATGAAGCACAGCCGCGCGAGGGCGAACTGCCAGAAGAAACGAACGCGTCCGCCTTGGGCGCTTTGCAGGCCCTGCTTGAGAATCTGCACGGCAGCCTTGAGGCCGTCCTTGCGCAGGATCGGCAGGACATCTTCCAGGGCCAGCTCCCAGGCCGGCTGGGTGTCCGCGACTTCGAACTTGCGCGGCGCACTGGGGGTTTGCAGGTGGGGCATGACGTTGGCGCTGATCCAGGCGCGGGTGGCCGGATCGGCGAACGGCGCGCCATCGTGGTAACGCAATTCGATGATGCCGGGCAGGCGCTGAATCAACAGCGCGAAGTGGATTTCCACTTCGCGCATGGCCATCTCGGCGTTCAAGGCCTGAAGGCATTCCCAGACCAAGCGCTGGCCGTCGAACCAGAACGGCGCCTTCGCGAGACTCGCCTCCAGTTCCACCAGCAGGTCGGCGTATTTGGCTTGGTCGTAACGGTCTTGATAAGCCTTGAGCTTTTCCGCCGGCAAACCGCGCAACACAGTGATTTGATCGGCATTACGCTCGGGAACAGCGTCGATGGGCAACCACAGCAGCGTGCGATTAAGGCGCAAGGCGCGCAGGTCGGTGGCCTTCTGCTTGAGCCACCAGGCACATAATGGTCGCGCGCTCTCTTGTTGGGCGCGCAGGGCCTTGTGGGCTTCTTTTTCGTTGTCGATCGGTGCGCCGGGGGTGAACAGCTGCGTGGCGGCTTGTTTCACCTGGGCTACCGCAGCGCCGACCACACCAGGTTCTGGTTGGTTATCGGCGGCGCGCTGGACCCTGTTTTTCAGGCGGCGGGAGATCGGCAGCAGCAGCGGCGCATCGTCACCCAAGTGCTCGGTACAGGCGGCATCGAGGCCTTCAAGGTGTTCGACCAGCCGCCGGAACATCGGTAACTGCTCTTTGATCGCGACGTTTTCGGTAAGAACCTGCTCAAGACGCGGCACCAGCCAACTGATGGCAGCGGAGCGGGTGCGGGGCTTGCCCGGGTGAATCTCGGTCCAGTGATTTTCTACCAAATGGTGCAGCAGGCCGAGGCCGGCCAACAGCCCTTGGAAAGATTCACGCTGGTACAGAGCCCAACTCAGCCACGCGCCGACCCGCAAATCCTTGGACTGGGTGCGCAGCAAGTTTTCGCTGATTTCACAGATTTTCAGCCAGTCGATCTGACCGCTTTCGTGCATGGACGAGGCTTTCGCCAGCTCGCTTTCCAGCGCTTCATAGTCGCCCGAAAAGCGAACGTCCTCGCCCGCGAAATTCTCTTTGGAAACAGAGACTTTTGCGAGTTCAAGGTAATGCGCGGAAAGTTTGCTTGAGTAGGACATCCATTGCCTTTATTTAGAATTACGGTCATACACGCAATGAACATTTCAGCGATGTACAACCGTATCAAAGAGCTGCGAAAAAACTTATCCAATTGAAATCATGCTCTTTCAAGCGCCGCATCTAACTTACGATGATGACCACTATCGAGCATTCAATTAAACAACGAAACGAATTGATTTTTATTTGACAAAGGGGGTTGCCTTATATGTTGAAGGACACCTGCCAATGTCGATTTAATCTTAAAATCATTACCTGACACCCATGAAACCACCGAAATAGAGCCACCAGCGAAGCCTGATGCAATTGATTGGCTGCAGACTCCCGTTGAAGGCGTGCAGCATGCCAACAATTAGCAAGGAATAATGTAGGAACAATCCGAAATGTTTCCGCTTTTTTAAAAGAAACGAAACCAGTCAATTCAGGCGCAAAAACCGCCATCGGATTGATAGCACTTCAATCTGACTAAATACTCAATTTCAGCACGACACCGTGTGACTGCCATAACTTCGCTCGTCACCGCAAGGTAATATCCTGAAGTACGGAAGTTTCGGACAGTGTTTCCAGCCGCGTCCTACATCAACCCTTTTAATACGTTGTTAGCGTGCCAGACATTAACGCTTGCTCAGGCCGGGCATGGCTCTGGCAGCGCTACTTATTCCCCCTCAGCTCAAGGACGAGCTCACAAAGCAAAAGGATAAGCGAATGCTCGCACCGGCCAATGCCGCTCAATTCACCTTGGTGATCCCAACGGTCCGCAATGATTTCAAGGTGCTCGCCTTTGAAGGCACTGACACCATCAGCGCCTTGTATTCAGTTAACGTCGATCTGGTCAGCGAGTACCCGGATATCGATCTGGAACGCCTGCTCAACCAACCTGCTTTTTTGCAGTTCGGCCTTAACGGCAAAGGTATTCATGGTCATATCGCGGGGGTATCCGCGGGCGATGTCGGTAAACGCCTGACCCGCTACCGCGTGAACCTGGTGCCGGCGCTGCACTTCTTGCAGTTCAGCCACGATCAGCGGATTTTCCAGCGCCAGACGGTGCCGCAAATCATCGCCAAGGTACTCAAGGGGCATGGAATCCAGGCGGATGCGTTTACCTTCCACGTCAGAACGAGTCCCGAGCGCGAATACTGCACCCAATACCGGGAAAATGATTTTGAGTTCGTCCGCAGGCTTTGCGCCGAGGACGGTATTGCCTGGCACCATCAGCATTCTCCGGAAGGTCATTTGCTGGTGTTCACCGATGACCAGACCTTCTTCCCAAAACTGGGCGAAACCCCCTATCAGCAAGACTCCGGCATGGTGGCGGAGCATCCCGTCGTCAGCCAGTTATCCATGGGTTTCAGCACCCGCCCCAGCAAGGTTACGCGTCGACACTACGACCTGAAACGCCCGAGCCTTTTACTGGAAAGTCGCTTCACCGCTGAGTTCAGCCCCGAGCTTGAAGACTATCGTTACCCACTATTTTTCGAGAGTGAAAAACTCGGCAAGCAGCTCGCCCGGCAGGCGCTGGAACGACACCGGGCCGACTACCAATTGGCCGAGGGCGAAAGTGATCAGCCTGGTCTGCGCAGCGGCCACTTTTTCAGTCTGACGGATCACCCACGCGCTACGTACAACGATCTATGGCTGCTGCTAAGCGTCACCCACACTGCAAAGCAGCCACAGGTGCTCGAAGAGTCAGTCACCAGCGCCGAACCCAAGGACGGATTTACTCAGGGCTACCGCAACAGCTTCAGTGCGATCCCATGGGATGTGTTTTATCGACCACCGATGCCTGCGCAACGACCAGCGCTCGTCTGCCAGACCGCCCGCGTCACGGGGCCTGCCGGTGAAGAGATCTACTGCGATGAATACGGTCGCGTCAAAGTCGAATTTCATTGGGACCGGGCTGAGCACGACAGCGAAAAAAGCAGTTGCTGGGTTCGGGTTTCCTCCGGTTGGGCGGGGGAATATTTCGGTGCGGTGACCATTCCGCGTATCGGCATGGAAGTCGTGGTCACCTTCCTCGAAGGCAATCCCGACCATCCCTTAATAACCGGCTGCATACCGAACAAGGTCATGCCCACGCCCTACCACCTGCCCGAAAACAAAACCAAAACCGTACTGCGCAGCCACAGCTCCCCCAGCACAGGCGGTTACAACGAACTGTCGATTGAAGACCGCGCCGGGCAGGAGTTGATCTACCTGCGTGCCCAGCGGGATTTGGAGCAGAAGATTGAAAACGATAGTCGGCTGGAGGTGGGCAACGAGCATCGGGAAAGCATCAAGGGCAACAGCATCGTCGTGCTCGGGGCTGAAGAACATCACACGGTTACGGCGGATCGCAAGACTCAGCTCAAGGCCAGTGACTATTTGCAGATTGCCGCAAGCAGCTACACCCGAGTCGGCGAAGCGCTGGTGGTTGAGGCTGGCGAGCACGTTCATATCAAGGCCGGGGCCAGTCTGGTGCTGGACGCGGGCGCCAGCATTACGTTGAAGGCCGGCGGTCACCATATCGTGATCGATGCGGACGGGGTTTTCAGCAGTAGCGAGATTGAGGTGGGTGGCTCGCCGGGTGCGGGGATGGCGGCGCATGCGTTGTTGCCGGGGACGGTGGCGGGGTTGTTGGCGGCTGTCGTGCCTGAGTCATTGGAAGAGGATGAGTTGGAGGAAGAAGAAGAGGAAGTCGAAGAAGAAGGGATTACTTTACGGATTGGGGTGTTCTTTGACGGTACGGGAAACAACAAAGCCAACAGCGAAACYGTGGCGGCATGTTATTCACCGGACGCCAATCTGGCAGAGGCCGCCGAAGAAATACAAAAACATTGTGCGGCTTACGGGTACGACGGCAACGGGAGCTCGCCGGACAATAGTTATGGGAATGATGTGAGCAATATTGTCCGGCTTTACAAACTGTATGAAGACCGAGCGGACGAAACGCTGTTGCCAGAAGCAACGACGACCTCAATCGCTATTTATGTCGATGGCATCGGGACCACGAGCGGTGGTGAAGACTCTCGTTACACCCAAGCAACAGGGCGGCTGGGCGAAACAAGTGTGGTTGCCCGAGTCAAACAGAGTCCAGCGTTAATAATGGAACAGATACGCCGACTGGATGAGGCGAATCCAGAGATGAAAATTGATCGGATTGAATTCGATATTTTCGGCTTCAGTCGAGGTGCGGCAGCGGCGCGGCACTTTACAAACGAATTGCTAAACGGCGAACACAGCATTCTCGCGGAATCACTGCCGGCCGGCTCGCCGATCTTGTCCAGCAACTTCAACTGGCGCCTCAAAACTGATGTCATCATCAATTTCATCGGCCTGTTCGATACTGTCGCATCGATCGCCAACCCATGGTTGCTCGACTTCACTGGAACCAACAGCAGAAACCCCGGCGTCAATCTCAAACTCCCGGATGACTGTGCAAAAAAGGTTGTTCACCTAGTCGCTCGAGACGAAGTCCGTGAAAATTTCGCCCTTAACAGCCTCGGTGAAACAGACCTGATTTTGCCCGGCGTGCACTCGGATCTCGGCGGCGGTTATTTGCCAATAGCCAAGGAAAAACTTCTGCTGGGTAAGCCTTTTACAAGCACCATCAGCGAGAGCAGAGCTGCGACCCGTAGTAACGCTTACCTTTCCGCCGAAAAAGAGGCATTCGCCTGGTATGAAAAAGGCGTAATCGACTTCGACGGTCCGGGTAACGAAATCAAAGTGGCGTATTGGGAAAGACCGTTACCCCTATCAAGAGAGCGAGGTACGCCCAATACCGATCCAGAGAAGAAGGTTTTTGCAGCGGCCGCCATTGAGCGCCCGGTGCGTGGCGAACTGTCGCTGGTGTATTTACGGATCATGCGTGAGCTGGCAGTGAGACACGGTGTGCCGTTTGACAACATCGATGCCAATGACCCGAAACTGGCTCTGCCTGACGAACTGGAACCCATCCACAAAAAGTTACAGGCATATGCCC